>CAMCNM010000054.1 GCA_945876015.1 Gemmatimonas phototrophica | reverse complement strand
TCCCGGAGGCCTGGAGGCGCTTCTTCGCCCAGGGACCCGCCGCGACGATGCGCGCCGGGCTGATCGTCCCCGACGGCCTCTCCACGAACGGCCATTCGGGCAACGGTCACGGCTCCGGAAACGGCTCCGGCGCGGCTCCGCCCGCTCCGTCCCGCGCTGCCTCCGCCCCCTCGAATAGCCAGGCCGAAGACATCCGGCTCGTGCGACTGCTCCACGCGGCGGCCCGCGCGACCTCGGTCATCCAGGCCTTCCGCGACCACGGCCACATTCTCGCCCAGGTCGATCCGCTCGGGAGCGAGCCCCCGGGCCATCCGCAGCTCGATCCGGCGTTCTTCGGAACGAGCATGGAGGAGATGGATCAGATTCCGGCCACGGTCGCGATGCGCGTGGGCGCGCGCACCGGAGAGACGGTCGCCGTCGCTCTCCGGCGTCTGCGCGAGACGTACTCCGACTACATCGGCTACGAGTTCGAGCACCTCGAGGACCCCGAGCGCGTGCGCTGGCTGTGGGAGCAGGTCGAGTCGGGTGTGCACACGCGCCCCCTCGATGCCAAGGAGAAGACGCGGCTCCTCCAGCGCCTCTCCGAAGTCGAAGGACTCGAGCAGTTCCTCCAGAAGGCCTATCTCGGACAGAAGCGCTTCTCGATCGAGGGGACCGACATGCTAGTCCCCATGCTCGACCTCGCGCTCGAGCAGGCCGCCCAGGACGGCGGCCACGCGGTCGTGCTCGGCATGGCGCACCGCGGGCGGCTCAACGTCCTGACCCACATCGTCGGCATCCCGGCGCGCGACATCCTGCGTGAGTTCGGCGGGATCAAGTCGCGCGGGAGCGCGCTCACCGTGCCCGGCACGGGCGACGTGAAGTACCACCACGGCGCGGAAGGCGAGCACCGCCTGCCCGACGGCGGATCGATCCAGGTGCGGCTCGTGCCCAATCCGAGCCACCTCGAGTTCGTGAACCCGGTGGTCACGGGCATGACCCGCTCGTTGCAGCACGGCGGCGAGGGCCGGCAGAACCGCCAGGACAAGTCGGCCGTCGTCCCGATCCTGATCCACGGCGACGCCGCGTTCGCGGGCGAAGGCGTCGTGGCCGAAACGCTCAACCTCGGACGGCTCGAGGGCTTCACGGTCGGCGGTACGATCCACATCATCACGAACAATCAGGTCGGCTTCACCACCGATCCGGCTCAGGCGCGCTCAACGCGCTACTCGAGCGACGTGGCCAAGGGCTACGACTTCCCGATCATCCACGTGAACGCCGACCAGCCCGAGGCGTGCCTCGCTGCCGTGCGGCTCGCGATGGCGTACCGCGCCGAGCATCGCGACGACGTCATCATCGACCTGGTGGGCTATCGCCGGCACGGCCACAACGAGACCGACGAGCCGTCCTACACGCAGCCTCTCCTCTACGCCAAGATCGCCCAACACCCGACGGTGCGGACGCACTATGCGCGATCGCTGATTGATCAAGGGGTCCTCGACGAGGCCGCGGCGAAGGCGATGGAGACGGCGGTCGCCGAAACGCTCCGCCAGGCGCAGGACGGGCTCAAGGAAGAGGCCGCGGATCCGGGCGCCGCCGATCACGGACGCTTCCACGGTACCCAGCGCGGCGAAGCGGCCGAGGTGGACACGCGGGTGCCGCTCGACACGCTGGTCGAGATGAATGCCGCCGCGCTCACCTGGCCCGAGGACTTCCAGGTGCACCCGAAGCTCGCGCGCTCGCTCGACAAGCGGCGCGAAGGGCTCAAGGCCGACACGCGCATCGAGTGGGCGCACGCCGAGACGCTCGCGTTCGCCACCCTGCTCCGCGACGGCTACGTCATCCGCCTGACCGGTCAGGACGTCCAGCGCGGGACGTTCAGCCAACGCCACCTCGTCCTGCACGATCCGCGCACGGGCGATATCTGGACGCCGCTGGACCACGTGGGCACAGGCCGCTTCGAGGTGCACAACTCGCCGCTCTCGGAAGCCGCGGTTCTGGGGTTCGAGTACGGCTACAGCGTTGCGACGGACAAGGCTCTGGTGCTGTGGGAAGGCCAGTTCGGCGATTTCGTTAACGTCGCGCAGCCGATCATCGACCAGTTCATCTCGTCGGGCCGCGAGAAGTGGGACCAGCTGGCCAACCTGGGCATGCTGCTCCCGCACGGATATGAGGGCCAGGGCCCGGAGCACTCCTCGGCGCGGCTCGAGCGCTTCCTCCAGATGTGCGCCGAGGACAACCTGCGCGTCGTCTATCCGACCACGCCGGCGCAGTACTTCCACCTGCTCAGGCGACAGGCGCACGCGCGCCCGGCGCGTCCGATGGTGGCGATGACGCCGAAGAGCCTGCTCAGGCTGCCCGCGGCGATGTCCGAGGTACGCGAGCTCTCGGAGGGCCGCTGGATGCCGGTGCTCGAGGACCCGACCGTGACCGAGCGGCGCGGCGAGATCACCCGCCTGCTGCTCTGCACGGGCAAGATCTACTACGACCTCCAGGCGCACGCTTCACGCGCGGCGGCCACCGACGTCGCGATCGGCAGGATCGAGGAGCTCTATCCCTTCCCGGTCGCCGCGCTCCAGGCGTTGATCGCCGGATACCCGAAGCTGCAGGAAGTGGTATGGGTCCAGGAGGAGCCGCGAAACATGGGCGCGCTGACGTTCGTCGGGCCCCGGCTCCGCACCACGGTCCCGCGCCAGGTGCCGCTGAGGCACGTGGCCAGGCCGGAGCGCGCGAGCACCGCCGAAGGAAAGCACAGCGACCACCAGAAGGAGCAGGAGCGCATCGTGAGGGAAGCGCTCACCTCCTCCGCCCAGCCGGCCGAAGGCTGAGAGCTAGAAGACCGGCACCTCAGTAGTACCGATCGACACCCGAGTCGCGGCGGACGCTCCGTTCTCCTGCTCGAGCGCTTCCCCTTCGTCGTACGCCTCGTCGTTCGCCTGCTCGTCCCGGCGGCTGCCGAAGAGGGCGAGGGCCGCCGGAATCGTCGTCAGCGCTCCGAGCGCGATCAGCGACATCCCGAGCGTTCGCCGTCGATCATCGGACAGCCTGGGCGATACGAGCAGGCCCACGCCGAAGGCGAGAGCGGCGCGAGTGGCGATGGCGAAACCGAGCTTCGGCAGAGTCGTTTCGATCATTCTCATGGCACACCTCCCGTGCAAGAAGCATGCGCTACTCCCAGGCGATCACCAGCTTCCCGAACGTGTCGTTGGCGGCGAGCCGCTCGTGCGCTTCCCGGATCTCCTCCGGGCGGTAGAAACGGTCCACCACGGGCCGTAGGACGCCGCGCTCGAAGAGCGGAACCACCGCCGCGCTGAAATCCCTCGCGAGCGCGATCTTTTCCTCGAGTGACTGGGCTCGCATCACGGTCCCGGTCATCGACACACGTCTCGCCATCAGCACGCGCAGGTCGATCTGGCCCCCGGGGCCGCCGGTCGTCCCCACCACGACCATGCGCCCACCCACAGCGAGCACGCGCAGGTTGCCGGCCAGGTACGGTCCGCCCACCAGATCCATCAGCACGTCCACGCCGCGCCCTTCGGTCAGCTGGAGCACCTGCTTCGGCCAGCTGTCGTCGCGCACGAGGATCCCATGGTCCAGGCCGAGCTCGGCCGCGCGCTCGAGCTTGTCGGCCGTGCGCGACGTGCCGATCACCCGTGCGCCCGACGCGCGCGCGAGCTGGACCGCCGCCGTTCCCACGCCGCTCCCGACCGAGTGCAGCAGCACGGTCTCGCCCAGCGCGAGGCGCATCTGCCGGTGGAGCGCATCCCAGGCCGTCATGAACACCTCGGGGACGGCGCCGGCGTCGCGGAGCGCCAGGTTGCTCGGGATCGGCACCGCCTGGCGCCCGTGCAGCACGACGGCTTTGGCGTAGCCGCCCCCACCCACGATCCCCATCACGCGATCGCCGATCTTGCCCCCCGCACCTTCGCCCACCGCGTCGATGACCCCCGCGAACTCGAGCCCCGGAATGTCCGCCGGCCAGCCCGGTGGGGCGGGATACGTGCCCTGCCGCTGGAGCAGGTCCGCGCGGTTCAGGCCCGAGGCGCCCACACGCACGCGGATCTCTTCCTTGCCGGGCACGGGGAGCGGACGCTCGACCAGCTCCAGCACCTCGGGGCCGCCGGGCTCGCGGACGACGATCGCGCGCATGGTCCTGGTTTGCATGGCGAGAAGGATGGAGCCACGGACGCACTGCGGCATCCCCCGGAGGCGGGCCTTCGGCTATCTTTCGGGGCATGCGCCTCCCCTTCACGCTCGACCGCCCGCTCGTCTTCCTCGATCTGGAGACGACGGGACTTTCCGTCTCCCGCGACCGGATCATCGAGCTTGCGATCATCAAGCTCACCCCTCGGGGCGACGTGCTCGAAGCCGTGCGACGGTTCAATCCGGGCATGCCCATTCCCGCCGGCGCGACCGCGGTGCACGGCATCACCGACGCCGACGTGGCGAGCGAGACCCCGTTCGAGAAGCGCGCTCGCGCGCTCGCCGAGCTGCTCGAGGGATGCGATCTGGCCGGCTTCAACGTGCGCCGCTTCGACCTGCCCATGCTGGTCTTCGAGTTCCGGAGGACGGGCGTTCCGTTCGAGTTGGAGGGGCGCCGTATCATCGACATCCAGGCGATCTTCCACCGCGAGGAGAAGCGCGACCTGTCCGCCGCAGCCCGCTTCTACCTCGGGCGCGAGCATCCGGAAGCGCATTCCGCGCTCGGGGACATCCGCACCTCGGCCGCGGTGCTCGCGGCGCAGCTCGCCCGCTACGGGCACCTGCCGCGGGATCTCGTAGGCCTGCACCAGTACTGCGACGAGTACCTGCCGATCGAAACGGAGCTGGAGCGGTGGTTCGAGGACGCGGGGGACGGCGTGCGCGTCTTCCGTCGCGGGAAGCACCGCGGCCGGAAGCTCGCCGAGGTGGCCGCCCAAGAGCCGGACTATCTCTCCTGGATGCTCGGGACCAACGACCTCGACAAGGCCGTGCTCGACGTCGTGCGCGCGGCTCTCCGCGCGCACTCGCCCGACGAGGCGGAGCCTCCGGCCGTCGCGCCCGAAGGGTCCGCGCCACCGCAGTGAGGCGAACCTGATCTCCACGTCCTTGACGCCCTCCCCCGCGGCCCGTTCCTTCCCGTCGCTCCCCGCGTCGTCGCGGGCCCTCCCACAGAGTTGAACTCCATGTTCTTCTACGCCCACTCCGGCCTCCGCTACCTGGTCCTCCTGGCGGGCCTGTTGACCCTGGCCTACGCGGTCTTCGGCGCGGCCACCCGCCGGCCCTACGACCGCACCATGTTCCGTCTGGCGAGGACGTTCACGGCTATCACGCACATCCAGGTGGTGGTGGGCGTGGCGCTGCTGTTGAGTCGGCCGTTCTCCGGAGCGCTCATCGGACACATCGTCACCATGGTGTTCGCCGCCGTGGTGGTGACCGTGGTACCCTCGGTCATGAGGCGGCGTGAGCCGGCGGCGCGCACCTACCTCCCCCACGTCGTCGCGACGCTGGTCGCTCTGGCGCTGATGGTGATGGGCATCATGGCGATCGGTCGGTCGCCCTTCGCCATGACCGCGAGATAGCGCTGACCGATGGCGAAATCACACCCGACGCGCCTCCAGACCCCTCGCCTCCCGCCGCTCGAGCCATCACCTCGGGCTACGTCGAGCAACGGCCCCGGGGATCTCGGGTTCGCGATGGGAGGGGGCGGCGCGCGCGCGGCGTACCAGGTCGGCTTCCTGCGCTGCGTGGCGAGGCTGTTTCCCGATCTGCAGGTGCCGTACGTCACGGGCGTTTCCGCCGGCGCGATCAACGCGGCCCACATCGCGTCGCATCACGGCAGCTTCATCCAGGCGGTCGAAGAGCTGACCGAGCTATGGGGCAACCTCACGGTGGAGGACGTGTTCCGCGCGGGATCTCTCTCCCTCGCCATGAATCTGTGGCGCTGGGGCACGCAGCTGGTGTCGGGCGGCAACACGGTGGGCTCGAACGTGCGCAGCCTGGTGGACGCGCAACCTCTGCGCACGTACCTCGAGGACCATCTGCACACGGTGGACGGGGAGATGACCGGGATCGCGTTCAACATCGCGAGGGGTCGGCTCAAGGCCGCCGCGATCACGACCTCGAGCTACACCACCGGCCAGTCCGTCACCTTCGTGCAGGGCAAGGACATCGAAACCTGGGAGCGGCCGCAGCGCCGCGCCCGGAAGGCGGTGTTGACCGTCGATCACGTGATGGCCTCGACCGCCATCCCGTTCTTCTTTCCGGCGGTCCAACTCGAGGGGGGATGGCACGGCGACGGAAGCTTGCGCCTCACCGCGCCGATTTCGCCCACGCTCCATCTGGGGGCGCGCCGCATCATCGCGGTCTCGACGCGACACACCGCGACCTATGCGGAGGAAGACAGTCCCAACGTGATCGGCTATCCGCCGCCCGCCCAGGTGGCCGGCGTGGTCATGAACTCGATCTTCCTCGACATGCTCGACAACGACGCGCTGGAGCTCGCGCGCCTGAACGCGCTCCTCAAGAACGTCCCGCACGAGAAGCGGGAGGGTCTCCGGCCGCTCAGCCTGCTCGTCCTCCGCCCGTCGGCCGACCTGGGCCGGATGGCCTACAACTACGAGGCAAGGCTCCCGCGCGCCTTCCGCTTCATGACCCGCGGGCTCGGCACCCTCGAGACCGACAGCCCCGACCTCCTTTCCTTCATCCTCTTCCAGCCCGACTACCTCCGCGCGCTCATGGCCCTGGGCGACAAGGACGCCACGGCGCGCGCCGACGAGATCGAGGCTTTTCTCAAGGCGGATCCCGCCGAATAGCAGCCCTCCGGCGGGCACCGCCCTTGCGATTACGGGTAGGAACAGAAGCGGGACCCAAAACCGGAGGGCAGGCGATAGCCGAGGCGCAGGGCAAGCTCGCCAGCGAGCAGGAAGCGCGCGACGTTGCCGAAGGCGCGCGCGAGCAGGAGTGGGAGAACATCAGCTTCGCCGGTGCACTGTTTTCCGGCGACTTCGACCTCGGCCCGCTCTGGCCACCCCCCCAGGCCGATTCCTCCGAGGATGCCCGGGCCGAGGAATGGCTCGCCCGCGTCGAGGCGTTCGCGCGCGACCACATCGACGGCGACGCGATCGACCGGGATTGCTGGGTCCCCGACGAGGTGCTCCAGGGCCTGGCCGAGCTCGGCTGCTACGGGATCAAGATTCCCCGCGAGTACGGCGGCCTCGGCTTCTCACAGACCACGTACGGCAAGGCGCGGGCCCCCTCACGCCCGACAACCCGGCCCGGGCTCATCTCGCCCGGAACAGCTCGTGCATCCGCTCCGGCCCCCGGAGCCAATGCGTTCCTGGGCTCCATCGGTATTTCCACGTCCCGGATCCAACTTCCTACCGCTTGCCTAATCCGTCCAACGCGGTGATCAGCCAGCACCGCCGCAGCATTGCTTGAACTTCCGGCCACTCCCGCACGGACACGGCTCGTTCCGTCCGGGCATCCGCGCCGGTGCCTTGCTCGCCTCCTCCAGAACACGGCCCAGCCGGGCATACTGCACCACGGCGTCGGGGAATACGCGCTGCATGAGAGCGGCGGCCTCGGGCGCGGACATCGAGGGCATCATCTCGGCAATCAAGGACTCGGCACGCTCACCAAGCCCGAAGAACAACCGGGTAGTGAGGACGGCGCCCAGCTCCTGATCCACCTCGCCGGGGAGCGGCGCGTTCCAGAGTTCGTCGAGCCAGGCGTGGCCTTCCCGGAACCCGCGGGACCAGGCGGCGATCGGGGCTTCGGATCCGAGGTTGGCGAGGGGATCCGGGTGTAGAGCGCATGCATCCGGAAGGCGCGCGGCGCTCGCCCGGGCAAGCCCGGTGACCTCGTTGTAGAGCGACATCAGCGCACCGATGACGCGCTCCGCTTCCTCCGCGGACTCGAAGGCCGGAGACTCCCCGCCGAACACCTCGGGGATCCATTCCGACGGGCGGATCAGCTCGGGCGCACACGCGACCGCGAAGAGAAAGCCCCGCGTCTCGCCGAGCGTCAGCGCGCCGTCGGGGTGGTCCGGGCGGTCGAGAAAGGACTCGAGGTCCTTCAGGTCGGCAGGTCGGGGCGGTCGCCTCACGAGCCGGCGCCTACAACCAGCGCTGGCGCCTGAACCAGAGCAGGATCCCCGCCGTCACCCCGATCATCACGGCCCAGACGGCGGGATAGCCCCAGCTCGCGTGCAGCTCGGGCATGAACTCGAAGTTCATCCCATACACGCCCACGATGAACGTGAGCGGGATGAAGACGCTCGCCATCATCGTGAGCACCTTCATCGTCTCGTTCGTCTTGATGCTCACCTGGGCGAGATACACTTCGACCATGCCCCCCACCACGTCGCGCAGCGTCTCGGCCGTGTCCAGCACCTGGACCGCGTGGTCGTGGACGTCCCTGAAGTAGACGCGGGTGGACTCCGAGATGAGCGGCGAATCGCCGCGGTTCAGCCCGGACAGGACGTCCCGCAGCGGCCAGATCGCGCGCCGCACGACCAGCAGCTCGCGCTTGATCTGATGCAGGCGCTGGATCGTGGTCGGGAGCGGATCCTCGAGGAGCTCCAGCTCGATCTGCTCCGTGATCTCACCCAGGCGCTCCAGGATCACGAAGTAGTTGTCCACCGTGGCGTCGATCAGCATGTAGGCGAGGTAGTCGGCGCTCTGCTTCCGCACCTTTCCCTTTGCCTGCCGGATGCGCTCGCGCACCGACTCGAAGTCGTCGCCCGCCTGCTCCTGGAAGCTGAACACGTAATTGGGGCCCAGGATCAGGCTGACCTGATCCTCAACCACCATGTGCTGGTCGCCCTCCCACTCGAGCTGAGAGAGGACGATGTAGAGGTAGCCCTCGTGTTCCTCGAGCTTGGGCCGCTGGCCGACGTGGACCACGTCCTCGAGCACCAGTGGGTGGAAGCCGTAGTGGACGCCGAGCTTCTCGATCAGTGCCGTATCGTGCAGCCCGTCGATGTTGACCCAGGTCACCGTCGGGGAGTCGCGCAGATCGAAGAGCGATTCGATGTCCTCGACGTCCTTGAGCTCCGTGCACGTCATCTCGTCGAAGTCGAACGTGCTGACCCGCACCTTCTCGACCTTGCGGACGCCGGTATGGACGATCGTTCCGGGGGCGGTTCCCGGCTTGGTGAACTGCTTCCGGACGAAGCGGCCCAACACGCGGAGGCGCCGCACGGGATTGAGCGGCTTGGGCACCAGGTCGAGCACGCTGTTGATCGCCACCGTCGGTCTCCCCTCAGTCCCCGTCCGCCGCGGTCTCGACACGCGGCCTGGATGCGCCCGAATTGTCCACCGGCGGATCCAGCGAGGCCAGCGCGTCGTCGAACTGGCGGCGGTAGAGCCGCGTGTACACGTCGCTCCGATCGAGCAGCTCCGAGTGCGTGCCCTGATCCTCGATGACGCCGTCCTCGAGCACCAGAATCCGGTCGGCCCGGATGACCGTCGAGAGCCGGTGCGCGATCACGAGCGTGGTACAGCGCGACATGAGCCGCTCGAGCGCGTCCTGCACGAGCCGCTCGCTCTCCGCGTCCAGGCTGCTCGAGGCCTCGTCGAGGATGAGGAGGCGCGGCCGCTTGAGCATCACCCGCGCGATCGCGATGCGCTGGCGCTGACCGGCCGACAGCGTCACGCCCCGCTCTCCGACCAACTGGTCGTAGCCCGACGGAAAGCTCGCGATGAACGCGTGCGCGTGCGCGGCCTTGGCCGCATCGATCATCTCCTGCTCCGAGGCGTCTGCGTGCCCGTAGAGCAGATTATCACGCACGGTACCCGCAAAGAGCATGGGCTCCTGCGGGACCATCCCGATGGCGCGCCGGAGCTCCTCGAGGCGGGCCTCGCG
>CAMCNM010000053.1 GCA_945876015.1 Gemmatimonas phototrophica | reverse complement strand
ATGGCCCCTCAAGGGTCGCACATCCAACAGCTACAACAGCCTTCAACCCATGCAGCCACTCCGGCTTCTACGGGGCGATCAACTCCAAGGCGGGGGAGTAAGTCCGATAGCGCGCACCATCACGCGTGAGGAGTGCGTGGCCACGAATGGCTGCATGCGCCCCTACGTAGAAGTCCGGGAGCGGCGACCGGCGCGTGCCCCCGCGGCGGCGGTATGCCCGAAAGCATTTTTCGGCGAGAAACCCGGCCTCCCAAGGCAGTCCGTCCCGGCGGAAGAGAGACACCGGGAACGCCGCATCCAGCTCCTCGATGCGCTCGAACCGCACCGACACCTCAGCGTAGATGAGCGGGTTGATGATCAGGACCTCGGTCTCCGCGGTCCGCGCGAGGGCGGAGGAGGACCACTCGAGCCACAACGGATCCTCGGTCAGGACATCCAGCAGGACATTGCTGTCAACCAGCACGCCTGCCATGGACTACTCGCCGCGCGTCAGCGCAAGAATTTCATCCGTGGTCATCGGCACGGTCCCGCGGCCCCGGAGATGGGCGACCACCTTGGCGCCACGTCGCTGGCTCCGCCGCAACTTGCGCAGCACCGCGTGCCCGTCTTCCACGACGAACTCCACCTCGGTGTTCGGCAAGAGCCCGAGCCGCTCTCGCACCTCGACGGGGATGGTGACCTGACCCTTCGTTGTGATCTTCATCGCTGGCTCCAATGGTATTACTGACCGGAGTAATACTAAAATTGGAGATCGGACCGGGTCAACGACAGATTGGCACGACGGGCCCGTCACATAGGTGGGTCTCCCTGCAGCAAAACGCGACCAGGCGGCGCATAGTCGCTGCGCGGGGGGAGGGTCGCCTCGCCGGACTCCCCCTGCCAGGCCAGATTCCTCCGCCCCGGGGATGGCAGCCGATTGCGTTCGGGGAAGAGTTCAGACTCTTGGACGAGTTCCGGAAACCACGATGCGCGCGGTCACCTTCGACGTCTCGATTCCCCGCTACCTCCTCGCCAAGTCGGTGGGTCGGGTGAGCGACGCTTTCCTGTACGGCTCACCCAGCGGTGTCACGCTGCGTGAGGTCGCGGAGCCACCGCTCCCCGGCACCCGATGGGTGCGGCTCCAGACCATCCTCGCGGGGATCTGCGGCAGCGACATCGCGAACCTGAGCTATGCCGCGAGCCCCGCGATGGAGCCGTTCGGCTCGTTCCCCGCCGTGATCGGACACGAGATCGTGGCACGCGTCGTGGAAGTGGGCCGCGATGTGCGCGGGTTCGAGGTCGGGCAGCGCGTCGCCGTGGATCCGATGATCTCGTGCGACGCGCGCGGGAGGATTCGCACCGAATGGTGCGGCTCGTGCGCCGACGGTCTCGCCTCGACGTGCGAGAACGCGGGGGAGGCGGGACCGGAAACGATCGCCGGGAAGCCGATGGCGCCGGGTCTCACGATTGGATATCACCGCTCACTCCCGGGCGGCTGGGGCGAGCGGCTCATCGCGCACGAGACACAGCTCCACGCAGTGCCCGACGCGCTCAACGACCGTACCGCGGTTCTGGTCGAGCCGCTCTCGATCGGTGTACACGCGGTCCTGAATTGCGCGCCGCGCGAGGGAGAAAGCGCGCTCGTGATCGGGAGCGGGCCGATCGCGCTGGCCACCGTGTGGGCGCTCCGCGCGTCGGGCTTTCAGGGAGAGGTGGTGGCGCAGACCAAACGCTCGCACGAGGCGGAGCTGGCGCGCGCCCTCGGCGCTACGTCGGTGGTCGCGCCCGGCGCGGAGGCGCGCGAAGCGCTCGTCGAGACGGGCGCGCAGGCCTATATGCCGATCGTCGGCGCGGAGGTCTACTCGGGGGGCGGCTTTGCGGTCGTCTACGATTGCGTCGGCAGCGGCGACAGCATCGCCCAGTCGCTCCGATTCGCTTCGCCGCGCGGGCGCATCGTGCTGCTCGGGTGCGCGGCGCAGATCCCGAAGCTCGATCTCACGTTCCTCTGGGCGCGCGAGCTGGACGTGAAGGGTTTCGTCGGATACGGTCGGGAGAGATGGCGCGGGGGTGAGGCGCACACGTTCGACATCGCCATGAGCATGCTTGTCGAGTCGGCGGCTCCGGTGGAGCGAATGATCCGACACGTCTTCCCGCTCTCGGAGTACCGCGACGGTCTCTACGCCGCCGCGAATCGCGGCAAGAGCGGCTCGATCAAGGTCGTCCTCGATCCCGCGATCTGAGACCTACTTCCGGACGTCCACTACGATCCGGCGCGGCGCGTCGAGCCGGAACACACGAAACTCGTTGGGCGACCGCATCGCCAACACCAGCGTGACCACCGCCTCGAAATCGCACGTGGTGTAGACGCGCAGGATGTTCTCGAGGCCCGGAAGGTCGTGCGGCTTGTGGTCCACGGTGGGCTGCCCTTCCTGCGTGTGGGCGTCGATCGGATAGAGCCGGATCTCGAGCCAAGCGTCGCCGACCGGGAACGTCTCCTCGCCCGAGCCGCAGTCGTGGAGTGGACGGTCCACGTATTCGACGGTGTGACCGGGGAAACCGCCGCCCCGGTCGCCCAGCTCGAGGACGATGCGCTCGAATTCGTCGTGGCGTCCGGTGCGGAGCTTGGTCAGCACCGTGACCTCCGACGTCACCGTGGACCCCTCGGTCGCGCCGCCCCGGGTCCACGTCTCGGGAGCGTCGGACGCGTCCCCTACCTCCACCGGATCGTCGGGGCCCGGCTGCGGCGCGGTCTCGCTCGCCTGCTCCCCACCGCACGCAACGAGCGCGATCAGGATCGCCGTCCACCCGGCCCTCGTCCACATCGAGCGCCCCCCTCTACTGCGGAGTCGGTGCCGTCGCCGTCGCTGCGGCGGAAGCGGACTCCGCATCCTTGTGTCGTACGTCCACCACCAGCCGAGGCGGATCACGCAGCTCGACCACCCGGAAGCGCGTCGAGTCGGTCGCGGCGAGACCCCAGATCAGCTTGTCCTTCGCGTCGCACAGCTGGCGCGCACTGGCGATCGAGGGAAGCCCGGGACGCTGCGAGGTCTGTGAGATGGTGGCCCTGCCGTCAGCTTTCGCGGATGAGGGCTCGAAGCGGATCACCAGGGTGCCGGCCGGCGGCCTGACCGAGGTCGAGTCGGCGCACGAGGCGGCGGTCGAGTCGTTCCAGGCAATCCGATAGCCCGGATACGCGGCGTCGTCACCGAACTCGAAGGTGGACCGGTCGAACGTCCCGCCCGCGGCGAACTCCACCGAGCGTAGGGTCGCCCGCGCCGCGTTGAGGGCCGGATCGCGCGACATGGGCGAGTTGATCCACGGGAGGGTCATCACGATCTGGTCCCGGGAGACGCCCATCAGCTCTGCGTCGGTCAACGCCTCGATCCGGCCCGGCTCAGCGGGGGTGGGGGTGTCCTCGAAAGCCGGCCTGGGGGTGTCCGAGCATGCCGCCACGAGCAGCCCCGCCGTGACCGTGATCCAGCGTAAAGTGTGGTCCGACTTCATGTTACATCCTCAGTGATGGTCTTCTCGAACTGTCCACGTTGAGCATCGAGACCGCCCAGTACTGCGCCCCCCGTCCCCGCGGGTGCGCCTGCACGGATCGATCCGGGCGGGATTGCCGCCATCCGCGGCTAACCCAGGCGAGGCCAGCTCCCGCGACCGCCGGAGCCGCCAACGGAACCGCGCCCAGGCTCAACGGAGCGGAGAAGTCTATGGGTAGCCCCCCCATGAAGCCAACCCAGAATCGGGTGGCGACCCCGGGCTCCTGGGCGGCCAGCGATCCGGCGCGCGCTCCCAGGGCCGACATGCCGTCCTGGCCCAGCGGCGCCCGCTGTGCACCGACCGCGGCCGGCATCAGCAGCGTCACGCACACCGCTAACGCCCATCGACCCGCCATCGACGCTCCCCATCCGGCCAGCGTTCCGTTCGCTACCCGTGCGAGACGGGCGGATACAAAGACGAGGCCACGGGCCGGGAACGCGGGGGGGCAAACTCGGTTGCCGAACGAATCAGAGCGGGAGGCGGATCACTTCCGGATGCACGCGTGACGACGGCCGCGCCCCGTCCACATCGATCCCCTCGAGCCGGAGGAGGGCGGCCTTCCGCGGCAGCCCGCCCATGAACCCGACGAGCTCTCCGTCCGCCGCCACGACACGGTGACAGGGGACGACCACCGCGATCGGGTTGGCGCCGACCGCCTGGCCGACGGCCCGCGCGGTGTTGGGCTCGGCGCCGATGTCGCGTGCGACCTCGCCGTACGTGGCGATGTGGCCGTACGGAATCTGGAGCAGGCGCTGATAGACCTTCAGCTGAAACGGCGTGGCGTGCGTCAGATCGAGGGGAAGATCGAACGCGCGCAGGCGTCCCGCGAAGTATTCACGCAGCGCGGTGAGCGCGTCCATCATGTGCTGCTGCGGCGGACCATCGGAGAGCGTCTCGCCGAGCGAGACGTCCCCCGCGCTCGACTCGAACTCGATCCGCCGGACGCCCGTCTCCGTCGCCCACACTCGAACCACTCCGAGCGTGGGGTCGATGAGACTGTCCGACCAGACCGCGACTCCGCTCAAGGGATCTTGCCGTGCCCGGAATGTCCGCTCTGCTTGAGCGCCTCCAGAAGCGCGTCGAACCCGAGCAGCGCGCACTTGATGCGGACCGGGAACTTGGCAACGCCCTGAAGCGCGCGCAGATCACCGAGCGCCTTGTCCGACGCGGCGCTCGCGTTTCCGTGCATCAGCTCCGTGAAGCGCGCGGCCAGCGCGTCGGCGTCGGCCAGCTTCCGACCGACGAGCAGAGACGTCATCATCGACACGGAAGCTTGTGAGATCGAGCAGCCCTGGCCCGCGAAGTGGGCGCTCTTGATCTCGTCGCCCTCGACCTTGAGCTGCAGCTGGATCTCGTCCCCGCAGACCGGATTGTGCATGCGCACCTCCACGGTCTTGTCGGGCAGATCCGACTTGTTCTTCGGATGCCGGTAGTGCTCCAGGATGAGCTGCTGGTAGAGTGAGTTGAGCGGCGCCTGTTCCGTCATCCGAAGATCCCCCTCACCACATGAAGCCCGGCGACCAGCCGGTCTACGTCCTGGGTGGTGTTGTAGAAGTAGAATGAGGCGCGCGTGGTCGCGGGCAGCCCATAGCAGCGCATGATCAGCTGCGCGCAGTGGTGTCCTGCCCGAACGGCGACGCCCTCCGAATCGAGAATCGTCGAGATGTCGTGCGGGTGGGCGTCGCCCAGCGTGAACGAGATCACCCCGGAGCGCTGGCTCAAGTCGCTCGGTCCGAGCGGCCTGAACCCCTTCACCTCCGCGAGGCGTCCGAGCGCGTAGGCGAGCAGCTCCTTCTCGTGGTGCGCGATCGCCGGCATGCCCACCTGCGTCAGGTAGTCCACCGCCGCGCCCAGCCCGATCGCGCCCGAGATGTCGGGCGTGCCCGCCTCGAACTTGTGGGGCAGGTCGGCCCACGTGCTACCCTCGCGCTCCACCACGCGGATCATCTCGCCGCCGCCGTGGAACGGCGGCATCGACTCGAGCAGCGACTTCCGCGCCCAGAGCGCCCCGATGCCCGTCGGTCCGCACATCTTGTGGCCGCTGAACGCATAGGCGTCGCACCCGAGCGCGGCCACGTCCACCGGCAGGTGGGGCACCGCCTGCGCGCCGTCGATCAGGACGATCGCGTCCGAGCCCTGCTTCACGGTCCGCACGATGTCGGCGACCGGGTTCACGGTACCGAGCACGTTCGAGACGTGCGTGAACGTTACGAGCTTCGTGCGCTTGCTCAGGAGCTTGGGCAGCACGTCGATGGCGAGCCGGCCCTCCGAGTCGATCTCGAGCCAGCGCAGCTTCGCGCCGGTGCGACGCGCCACGAGCTGCCAGGGCACCACGTTCGAGTGGTGCTCCATCGCGGTGAGGATGATCTCGTCCCCTTCCTTCAGGAACTCGAGACCCCAGCTCCACGCCATCAGGTTGATGCCCTCGGTCGTGCCGCGCGTGAAGATCAGCTCCGACGCATGAGGTGCGCCGATGAAGCGCGCGATGCGTATGCGCGCCTCCTCGTAGGCGACCGTGGCGCGGCGGGAGAGCTCGTGAATGCCGCGGTGAACGTTCGCGTTGTCGTGCCGGTAGTAGCTCTCGAGCGCGGCGAGGACGGGGAGGGGCTTCTGCGTGGTCGCGGCGTTGTCGAGGTACGCGAGCGAGTGGCCGTTGACCATCTGATCCAGGATCGGAAAATCCCGACGCAGGACGGCAGCATCGAGCGCGGACGGCGCGACCTTGGACGGCGACACGGCAAGTGATCCCGGGCTCATGGCTATATCTCTATGTATATGTCCCCGTCGCGAATCTCGACCGGAAACGTCTTCACCGGCCGGATCGCGGGGAGCTGCATCGCGCGCCCCGTGCACACGTCGAACTTCGCGCCGTGATAGATGCACTCCAGCCGGTCACCCACCAGCTCCCCGTCCGAGAGGGGAAAGTCCTGGTGGCTGCAGCGGTCGAGCAGCGCGTAGATGTCGCCGTCCACATTTGCCAACACGATCCTCTCGAAGCCGGCGGCGACCCCGAGCAGGCGCCCCGGCGGGCATTCGCCGGCCGAAGCCACTTTCACCCAATCAGGCATGTGGACCCGTGCGGAGCTTACCCGCGACCGCGCGCGTGACCTTGTCCGCCACGCCACCGAGCGGGAGACGCATGAGCACCTCACCCAGGAAGCCGAGCACGACCAGCCGCTCGGCCTGACTCCGCGAGATGCCGCGGCTCATCAGATAGAAGAGCGACTCCTCGTCCAGATGACCGACGGTCGCGCCGTGCGAGCACTTCACGTCGTCGGCCTCGATCTCGAGCTTGGGCAGCGAGTCGGCACGCGCGCCCTCCGACAGGATCATGTTGCGGTTGGTCTGATACGCGTCGGTCTGCTGGGCGCTCTTGGCGACGCGGATGATCCCGCGGAAGACCGAGCGGCTCTGGCCGTCGAGCGCTCCCTTGTAGAGGAGATCGCTGCGGGCCGAGGGCGCGAGGTGATCCTGGCTCGTATTGTGGTCGAAGTGCTGATCGCCGTCCCCGAAGTAGAGGCCGAGCATGTTGCTGTTCGCGCCCGGTCCGAGCAGCCGCGCATTCAGGTCCACCCGCGTGGTGGACGCTCCCAGGCTGACGTTCAGCGTGTCGAGCGTCGAGTCGCGGCCCGCCAGCGTACGCTGGGCCGATTGATAGAACGCGCCGCGGCCGAGCCACTGCACGGCCACATACTGCACCTGCGCGCCGTCACGGGCGATCACCTCCACGGACGTCGAGGAGAGCGTCTCCTCGCTCAGATCCTCGGAGAGCACCTCGTCCACGTAGGAGACCTGGCTGGTCTGCTCGGCCACGATCAGGGTGCGCGTGAAGAACGCGGCGCCGGCCTCCGAGATCCAACGGGTCACGCGCACGGGAGCGTCCAGCCGCACGCCCTTCGGGACATACAGGAACACGCCGTCGGTCCACAAGGCCGCGTTGAGCGCCTGGAGCTTTCCCTCCTCGGGCGGCACGGCCTGCGTCGCGAGGTGCTCCTTCAGCAGCTCGGGATGCTCATCGACCGCCGCGCGCAGCGAGGTCAGCACGACCCCTCGCGCGGCGAGCGAGGGATTGATGTCCGTGTGCACGACCCAGCCGTCCACGAGCACGAGGTGTCCCGACGCTTCCGGGTCCAGGCTCATGGTGCGGCGCAGCATCTCCGGCCAGGAGGCCGGATCGTCGGGAAGCGCCTCCGCGGAGGGGAGCCGCAGCTGGTCGAGGTGCAGCCGCTCACCGAGCTCGGTATAGCGCCACTCCTCGAGCTGCGAGGTCGGCATTGGCGTCGCCTCGAAGACCTTCCACGCGTGCAGGCGCCGCGCGGCGAGCCAATCGGGCTCGCCCTGAGCGAGGTGCTCGGCCGCGCTGCGGGCCAATCCCTCGATCTTCCCCGCGTACCGTGCCCTTCCCGTCCGATTCGCCACCGCTTCAGCCAACGCTCCCCTCCATCTCCATCTCGATGAGGCGATTGAGCTCGACCGCGTACTCGAGCGGAAGCTGCTTGGCGATCGGCTCGATGAACCCGCGCACGATCAACGCCATCGCCTCCTCCTGGCTCATCCCGCGGCTCATCAGATAGAAGAGCTGCTCCTCGCCGATCTTGGAGACCGTGGCCTCGTGGCCGACGTTGGCCGACTGCTCCTCGATCTCGATGTACGGATACGTGTCGCTGCGCGCCGTCTCGTTGATGAGCAGCGCGTCGCACTCGACGTTCGAGCGAGCCGAGGTGGCGCCCTCGTAGACCTTGCACAGGCCGCGATAGGAGGCGCGTCCGGTCCCCTTCGAGATCGACTTCGAGATGATCGAGGAGGTCGTGTTCGGCGCGGCGTGCACGACCTTGCCGCCCGTGTCCTGGTGCTGTCCGTCGCCCGCGTACGCGATCGAGAGGATCGAGCCGTGCGCGCCCTCCCCGACCAGGTAGCACGACGGATACTTCATCGTGGTCTTGGAGCCGAGATTTCCGTCGAGCCACTCCATCGTGGCGTTCTCGTTCACCACCGCGCGCTGGGTGACGAGGTTGTACATGTTGTTCGACCAGTTCTGGATGGTCGTGTAGCGGAAGCGCGCGTCGCGCGCGACAACGATCTCGATCACGCCCGAGTGGAACGACTCGGTCGAGTAGACCGGCGCGGTGCAACCCTCGATGTAGTGGGCCTGCGCACCTTCGTCGATGATGATCAGCGTGCGCTCGAACTGCCCCATCCGCTCCTGGTTGACCCGGAAGTAGGCCTGGAGCGGGGTGTCGAGGTGCACGCCCTTGGGGACGTACACGAACGATCCGCCCGACCAGACCGCCGAGTTCATGGCCGCGAACTTGTTGTCGGCCGCGGGCACCACGGTGGCGAAATACTTCTTGAACAGCTCCGGATGGTTCTTGAGCCCGTCCTCGATCGAGTCGAAGATCACGCCCTTGTCGTCCCACTCCTTCTTGAGCGAGTGGTAGACCATCTCGGACTCGTACTGGGCGCCGACGCCCGCCAGGATCTTCTGCTCGGCCTCTGGGATGCCGAGCTTCTCGAACGTGTTCTTGATGCTGTCCGGCACGTCCTCCCAGTTGTTCTTCATCTTGTCCTGGGGGCGGACGTAGAAATAGATCTTGTCGAGCACGTTCTCGAGATCGGTCAAGTCCGAGCCCCACGTGGGCATCGGCTTGCTCAGGTAGGTCCGGTACGACTTCAGCCGGAACTCGAGCATCCACTGGGGCTCGTTCTTGTGCGCGGAAATGGCGCGCACCACGTCTTCCGTGAGACCCGGCTCGGTCCTGAAGACCGGCTTGTCCACGGAACGGAAGTCGTACTTGTATTGATCGAGATCCAGGCCCTCGATCAGCTCGTTCTTCGGCATCTCACCACCCCGCTCGGTTTAGACCGCGCCGGCCTTTTCCTCGGCCTCGCGCCACGTCGCATACCCTTCTTCTTCGAGCCAGAGAGCGACCTCCGGCCCACCAGACCGGACGATCTTCCCGTCCACCATCACGTGCACCACGTCGGGCTTGATGTAGTCGAGCAGGCGCTGATAATGCGTGATCAGGAGGATCGCCATCGCGGGATCTTCCTTGCGCAGGGCGTTCGCGCCGTTCGAGACCACCTTGAGCGCGTCGATGTCGAGCCCCGAGTCCGTCTCGTCCAGGAGCGCGAGCTTGGGCTTGAGCACCGCCATCTGCAGGATCTCGTTCCGCTTCTTCTCTCCGCCACTGAACCCGTCGTTCACGGAACGCTCGGCGAACGAAGGCTCCACCTCGAGCAGCTGCATGCGCTCGAGCAGGAGATCCTGGAAGTCGAACAGATCGAGCTCCTTACCTTCGGTCAGCCGCGACTGCATCGAGGTGCGGAGGAAGTTGGCGATCGACACGCCGGGGATCTCGACCGGGTACTGGAACGCGAGGAACATCCCGGCGCGCGCCCGCTCGTGCGGCTGGAGCGCGAGAAGATCCTGACCGTCGAAAACGACGTTGCCCGCGGTGGCCTTG
>CAMCNM010000052.1 GCA_945876015.1 Gemmatimonas phototrophica | reverse complement strand
GACCTCAACTCACCGAACCGCCGGATGCGGACCCGCATGTCCGGTGGTGTGGGAGGGGGACGGCCGGGATCACCGGCCGCCCCCTATCCCGATCCTGCCTGCGTCGGGCGGCTAGAACCCCAGCGGTGGCCCCATGGGAACCGCCGTGGTGTCGCTCAGCGGCTTGAGCACCTCGGCGCGGCGGTCGATGATGTTGGCGGCCGCCCTGAGGCCCGCGATCCACTCCTCCATGCGCTGCTGTTGGAGCAGGGACAGGAGCGCCCGTCTCTGCTCGTCCTTCTCCGCCAGCCAGAGCGTCGAATCGGCCGGGGTCTGACCGAGCTTCTCCATCACGTAGACGTCGTCCTGCGTCGCGACCGGGTCGCTGAGCGTGCCGGTCGAGAGGCCGAACGCCGCACCGACCGCCGCGTTCTGCTGGCCGAGCAGGGGGACGAACTCCGTCCGCGTGAAAGGCCCGGGGGTGCGCACCTCGAGCCCCATCGCGGCGGCGGCGTCGGTGAAGCTCGCTCCGCCTTTGATCCGCTCGACCAGCTGGCGGCCCTCTTCGGTGCCCTTCACGAGCTTCTTCTCGAGCCGGAGCACGGTCTGGATGGTCGGCGTGGCCTCCTCGAGCGGAAGGACGCCGGCCGGCTTCTTCGAGACGAGCTCGATGGCGTAGAACGACTGGTCGTTCTCGTAGGCGTCGCTCACGTCGCCGGGCTGCGCGTCCAGGAAGGCCCAGTCCGAGCCGTCGCCTGCCGGACCCGCGCCGGCGAGGAACGGGAACGCGTCGTTCAGCTCGGTGGTCGAAACCGTGAGCCCGAGCACGCGGCCGACCTCGTCCAGCGTGCGGCCTTCGGCCAGCGCCTCCATTGAGTCCGCCAGCAGGAGCAGGGCGTCCTCGGACTCGATGGTGCGTACGACCGGGACGAGGATGTGCTTCGCGGTCGCGCTGTCCGCGGTGCGCTTCGACACCACGAGGGTGTGGAAGCCGAAGCTGGTCTCCACCGGGCCGACTGCCCGCCCGATCGGCGCCTCGAAGGCGGCCGTGTCGAACGCGCCCATCATCTGGCCGCGGCCGAACGTGCCCAGGTCCTGGAACGTCGCGGGCTGGTCGGCTTCGGCTTCACGCTTGCCCAGCGAGTCGATGTTCTGCCCGGCGCTGAGCTCGGCGACCAGGGAAGCGACGCGTTGACGCGCGGCCGCAGTGTCGGCGGGGGTCGGGATCTTCGAGATCGAAACCACCTTCACGGTGGCGCGGTTCGGGACCTGGAAGTCGTCCTGATGGTCCTTCCAGTAGGTCTCGACCTCGGCGTCCGTCACTGGGACCGCGTCATCCGGGACGCGCTGCGCGGGATTCAGCGCGACGAAGCGGACCCACGCGGTCTCGTGCTGGTCCTGGTAGCGCTGCCAGAGCTCGCCGTCGGTGACGAAGATCCCGGTCGCCACCTGCCGCATCAGCTTCCCCTGGGGAAGGATGTCGCGGTAGTAGGCCTCGAGCTGGGCGAACAGCGTCGGATCGGCGGAGTTGGAGAGGTAGTTCTGGTACTTCACCAGATCGAAGTTGCCTTCGGTCAGGAACATCGGGTTGTCCCTGATCTCCGGCGGCGGCTGGAAGCGGGCGGCCTGCCGGACCTCCTCGTCCGTCACCTCGATGCCGCGGCTCTCGAGCTCCTTCTGGATCAGGATGCGATCGACCATCTGATCCCAGGCCCTCTGCTCGAGGTCCCGGTTCTGCTGCGCGCTGATCGGCTCGGTCTGAGCCGGGCTCTGCTGCGTGTACAGCATGCGGTACACGTTCATGTAGTCGTTGTACTGCACCGCGGTCCCGTTCACCCGACCGATCTCGCCCAGCGAGCCGGTGCTGCGGCCGGTGATGTCCATGCCCCAGGAGAAGACCATCAGCCCAACGAACGCGAGGGAGCTGATGATCATGATCCACTTCGTGTTCTCCCGCATTTGACGCATCATAACCCGGCGGCTCCTTGGCCCTGACTCTTCTGGGGTTTCCCTGCCTTTCAAGGCCAAAAGAATAACCGGGACGGGCGTGGCCCTCAACCGAAGCCCCGGCGGGGGTGGACGAGCGGGGGGAACTTACCGGAAACCGACGTTTACGTGGATCGTCGGCTATCCCGGTGGGGATCCCTCGCGTTGACACGTTTTCGAGCGAGTCCCTATCTTCACGGCCGTTCCCGCCAGGTCCATTCCACCCCCAATTTTTCAGCTTTTCCGGAGCATCCGGTGGCAGATTTCGTGGAGGAGGAGATCCGGGAGCTGCGCGCGCTCTTCTGGTCGGAGCGTGACCCCGAGGGCCGCGCTTTCGCGCCGCTCGCCGACGCCTATCGTCGGCAGGGGGACCTGGATCAGGCCCTCGAGCTCATCCAGGACGGTCTCGGCCGCCACTCGAGCTTCACCCCCGGCCACATCGTGGCCGCCTGGGTGCGGCGGGACCGGGGCGAGCTGGATGAAGCCGGCGACGCATTCGGCGTCGCGCTGGGGCTCGACGAGGAGAACTCGGAGGCGCTCCGCGGCCTCGGAGAGATCGCGGTCGCGCGCGGTGACGGCGAGACCGCGACCATCCACTACCAGAAGCTGACCGAGCTCGAGCCCGACGATCTCGAGATCGTCGCGCGCCTGCGTGAGATCCAGATGTCGCCGCCGGTGCCGCCGCCGGCTCCGGTGGAGGACGCCGCACCCGGTCCGGCAGAGTGGCAGGTCGAGGTCGCAGACACGACGGACGAGCTGAGGCTCGACGAGGCTCCCGCGGCGCCGGAGCCCACTTCGGCCGCGGACGAGGAAGGCCCGATCACGCGCACGATGGCCGATCTCTACGCGCGCCAGGGCCTCCACGAGCGCGCGCTCCGCGTCTACACCCGGCTGCTAGAGCGGACGCCGGACGACACCGGGCTCGAGGAGCGGGTCGCCACGATGTCCGCGCTGGTGGCCGCGGCCGCGCCCGCGCCCCCGGAGGAGCCGGCGGCGAAGGTCGCCGAGAAGCCCGCGGCGCACGGCACGAGCGACGACGCCCAGATGGAGAAGATGGCCCAGGCGTGGGCCGAGGGGCCGCGCGCCACGGGAGAGCTGAGCACTCCGTTCGCCTGGACCGCTAAGACCGCCCCGCCCGTGGAGACCGAACCGTCCGACGCGGGCCGCCCCGTGAAGGACTACTTCCGCTCGCTGCTCGAGTGGGAGCCGGTCGAGATCGTGAGCGCCGCTCCCGTGGCCGAGCCGATGGCACCCGCGATCGAGCCCGCGATGGAGGCCATGATCGAGCCGGCCATCGAGGTGGTCGAGCCCGAGCGGACCGTTCCCGTCGTCGAGAGCGTGGCCCCGATGCCGGTCGTCGAGTCCGAGGCGCCGATGCCCGCGGTGGAAGCCGAGGCTCCGCCGACGATCGCGGCGGTTCCGATCGAGACGCTCGCGCCGGACCGCCTCGTCGTCACCATCGAGTCGCTCGCGCCGGACGGAATCGTATCGATCGAGTCGCTCGCGCCGGTCGTCGTCGACATCGCCACGCTGGCTCCGTGAGCGCAGCGGGCATGCGGGTAGCGGTCGTCCACGGTCCCAATCTCCAGCTGCTCGGCCAGCGTGAGCCCGATGTCTACGGGCGCGAGACGCTCGACGAGATCGTGGGACGGATCGAGGCGCTCGGTGCGGAGCTGAACGTCGAGATCGAGTCCTTCCAGTCGAACACGGAGGGCACGCTCCTCGACTGGATCGCGAAGACCGCGAAGTCGGTGGACGGATTCATCGTCAACGCCGGGGCCCTCACCCACACCAGCATCGCGCTGCGCGACTGCCTGGTCGGGGTCGGCCGGCCGTTCGTCGAGGTCCACCTGTCGAACACCGCGGCGCGGGAGGATTTTCGGCACCACTCCTACCTGGCCGAGGTCGCCGGGGGGGTGGTGTATGGATTCGGACCCGAGAGCTATCTTCTTGGCCTTCGGGGCCTGGTGGCCCTGATCGGCAAGAGCAAGGCAAAGAGCTGACGGACAGACATGGCGAGCACTACGGATTTCAGGAACGGCCTGGTGCTGGAGATCGACGGTCAGCTGTGGCAGATCGTCTACTTCCAGCACTTCAAGCCCGGTAAGGGCGGCGCGTTCGTGCGCACCAAGCAAAAGAACGTGCTCGCCGGCAACGTCGTCGAGCGGACGTATCGCGCCGGCGAGAAAGTCAACGACGTGCGCCTGGAGCACCGCGTGGTGACGTACAGCTACTCGGACGGGGCCTTCTATCACTTCATGGACGCCCAGACGTTCGAGGACATCCCGCTCTCCGGGGACGTGATCGGCCAGGAGCAGCTCCTGTATCTCAAGGAGAACATGGAGTGCGAGGGTCTGGTCTATAAGGATCAGGTGATTGCCGTGGAGCTCCCGATCTTCGTGGAGCTCCGGGTGGTCGAGACCGATCCGGGCGTGCGCGGGGACACCGCGCAGGGCGGCACCAAGCCGGCCAAGCTGGAGACCGGCGCGGTCGTGCAGGTGCCCCTCTTCATCGAAGAGGGGGACGTTCTCAAGGTCGATCGCCGCGAGGACAAATACCTCACCCGGGTGACGGCATGATCGATCTGGGGTTCCTCGAGGGGCTGATCAAGGCTCTCGACCAGAGCTCCCTCGATTCGATCGAGGTCGAGCGCGGGGGCACGCGCATTCGGCTCTCGAAGACCGCTGGCTCCTTCGTCGTCACCGGTGGCGCCGCCGCGCCGGTCGCCGGAATGCCCGGAGCGGCGCCTGCGGCCGCTCCCGTGGTCGAGGCGGCTCCCAGCAGCCTGATCGACGTGAAGTCGCCGATGGTCGGGACGTTCTATCGCTCGGCGGCTCCCGACGCTCCGGCGTACGTCGAGCGCGGCTCGCGGGTGAAGAAGGGCGACACGCTTTGCATCATCGAGGCGATGAAGCTCATGAACGAGATGGAGAGCGAGTTCGACGGGACGATCGCCGAGGTCTGCGTGGACAACGCGGTGCCCATCGAGTACGGACAGGTGCTGTTCCGGATCGACCCGGGGACGTGACCTTGGCGTCCGCCCCAGCGGGCCGGGCGCGCTTCCGCGAATAGGCACCCAGTGTTCAAGAAGGTTCTGATCGCCAACCGGGGCGAGATCGCCCTCCGCATCATCCGCGCCTGTCACGAGCTCGGCGTGAAAGCCGTCGCCGTGTACTCGGAGGCCGACCGCGAATCGCTGCACGTGCGTTTCGCGGACGAGGACGTCTGCATCGGTCCCGCGCCCAGCCGCGAGAGCTACCTCAACATCCCGCGCATCATCGCCGCCGCCGAAGTGACCGGTGCCGAGGCGATCCATCCCGGTTACGGGTTCCTGGCCGAGAACGCCGAGTTCAGCGAGATCTGCGCGCGCTCCGGAATCGTCTTCATCGGCCCGAACCCGAGCCAGATCCGCGCGATGGGAGACAAGGCCACGGCGCGGCGCACCATGATCGAGCACGGCGTGCCGACCGTGCCCGGCACACCCGGTGTGGTGAAGGATCCCGACTACGCGCGCGCCGCCGCCGATAAGATCGGCTATCCGATCATGATCAAGGCGTCCGCGGGCGGGGGCGGCAAGGGGATGCGCGTCGCGCACGACAGGGAGTCATTCGCGAAGCTGCTCCAGCAGGCGCAGACCGAGGCGCAGGCTTCGTTCGGCGACTCCGGCGTCTACCTCGAGCGCATGGTCGAGCGTCCCCGCCACGTGGAGTTCCAGGTGTTCGGGGATCACAAGGGGCGCATCGTTCACCTGGGCGAGCGCGACTGCTCGGTGCAGCGGCGTCACCAGAAACTGATCGAGGAAGCGCCTTCGCCCGCGATGACGCCCGACCTGCGCAAGCGCATGGGCGCCGCCGCCGTGAAGGCCGCGGCCGCGATCCGCTACGTGGGCGCCGGCACGATCGAGTTCCTGCTCGACCAGAGGCAGGAGTTCTTCTTCATCGAGATGAACACGCGCATCCAGGTCGAGCATCCGGTGACCGAGGTCACCACCAGCCTCGATCTGGTGAAGGAGCAGATCCGCGTCGCCGCCGGGATGCCGCTCTCGTTCCCGAAGGAGCAGGCGGTCCACCGCGGCGCGGCGATCGAGTTCCGCATCAACGCCGAGGACCCGGACAGGAACTTCGCGCCCTCGCCCGGGCAGATCAAAACCTTCCATCCCCCGGGCGGCCCCGGCGTGCGTCTCGACACGCACGTCTACACGGGCTACAAGGTGCCGCCGCACTACGATTCGCTGCTCGCCAAGCTGATCGTGTTCGGCAACGACCGGATGGAGGCGATCGCGCGGGCGCGGAACGCCCTCGGCTCGTTTGTCATCGAGGGTGTGCACACGACGATCCCGTTCCTGGCCGAGGTCGTGCGCGACGAGCGGTTCATCCGGGGGGACATCGACACCAGCTTCCTGGACCGCTTCATGGCCGAGCGCACGATGAGCAGGGGCGGCGCCCAGGCTCAACCCAAACCGTGAAGGCCAGCGTCTTCTTCACCGTGAACGAGGTGGACGGCGCCGTCCTGCAGGGTCACACCGCGATCGTGATCGACGTGCTCCGCGCGACCAGCACGATCGTGGCCGCCCTCGCGGCCGGCGCGCACGCGATCTTCCCCGTCGTCTCGACCGAAGAAGCGATCAAGCTCGCCAACTCGCTGGGGCGGGCGGACACCCTGCTCGCGGGCGAGCGGAAGGGCCTCAAGATCGAGGGCTTCGACCTGGGCAACTCCCCGCGCGAGTTCACGCCCGAGGCGGTCCTCGGCAAGCAGGTGGTGATGAGCACCACGAACGGCACGCGCGCGCTGCTGGCCGCGGCTCCCGCGGATCGCGTGCTGGTGGCTTCCTTCCTGAACCTATCCGCGGTCGCCGAGGCGAGCGCCGGAGCGGAGCGGCTCGCGGTGGTGTGCGCGGGGCAGGAGGGACGCTTCGCGATCGACGACGCGCTGTGCGCCGGGATGCTGCTCGGGCGGCTCGAGGAGCGGCTCGGGAGCGAGCTCGAGGTGGATGAAGCGGGACGGGTCCTCCTCACGCTCGCGGGCGCCTATGGCGTGGACCCCGAGCTGCTCCACGAGAGCGCGTCGGGGCACGCGCTCGCCGCGATCGGGCTCGCGGAGGACGTGGACTGGTGCGCGCGTGTCGATGTCGAGACGCTGGTGCCCGAGCTCAGGGACCGGATGATCCGGCGAGTGGACGATGGCGGCGCGTAAGAAGAAGAAGGACGAGTCGGGCGAGGGCGAAGGCGCCTCCGGCCCGAACGGGAGCGATCAGCAGCGCGAGCTGCTTTCGCTCGCACTGCTGGCGCTCGCGCTCTTCATCTTCCTGCTACTCATCCCGGTTTACGCGATAGGCGTCCGGGTCAGCGCGACCTTCCCCTCCGGCAACATGATCGGACCGGTCGGCGCGTTCGTGGCTGACGCCCTCTGGGTCGGCCTCGGCGCCACCGACGTGCTGGTTCCGGTGCTCCTGCTGGTCGGCGGTCTGCGCGCGGGCGGATGGCTCTCGTCCTCGGGCGCGCTCCGCTTGGGCGCGCTCGGGACTGGCCTCATCCTTCTGGTCTCGCCCGGGCTGCATGCGCTCGCCCCGTCGGGAAGCGCCGGCTGGATCGGCGACGCGCTGGGCACGCCACTGGTTGAAGCGCTCGGGACCGTGGGCACTTCGCTGCTCCTCTCGGTCCTGCTCATGGCGCTCTCGGTCGTGACGCTGGGCTGGCGGCCGGTGCGCGCGATGGGTCAGGGCGTCGCGCTGGGCGGCGGCGCCGCGAAGGCCGGGGTGGGCTTCCTGGGCGCGCGCTGGGTCGCGTGGCGTGCGGCCCGTGCGCTGGCCGCGGAGGAGGGGGCCAGGGAGATCGCAGCGGCCCCGGTGCTCGAGCCCGAGCCGCTCGCGCCGTTCGAGCGCGAGACGGGAGAGCCGCCCGCGGTACCCCAGGCCGCCCCCGCGCCGGTCGCCGTGGTCGCCAAGCCGTTGCCGGCGGAGGTGCCGGCCCCCAAGCAGAAGAAGCGCGAGCCCAAGCTGGCCGCCACTGAGGCGCTCGACGGTCCGGATCCGCTCGCCGATCGGGAGAAACGCCCGCTCGACAGGACGTTGCCTCCCATCACGCTGCTTACGCCGGGCACGGTGGTGGACGTCCACGCGATGGACGGCGAGCTGGACCGGCTGGGCGAGGTGCTGGTCGAGAAGCTCCGCACGTTCAACGTCGAGAGCCACATCGGCGGACGTACGTCCGGCCCGGTGGTCACCCAGTTCGAGGTGGTCCCGGCACCGGGCGTGAAGGTGAACCGCATCGCCAACCTGGACGCCGACCTCGCGCTCGCGATGAAGGCGCAGAGCATCCGGATCGTGGCCCCCATTCCGGGCAAGGGCGCGGTGGGCGTCGAGATCCCGAATCCCGAGCCCGCGGTGGTTCAGCTGCGCGAGATCATCGAGGCGAAAGAGTTCAGCGGCGCCCGCGGCGAGCTGCCCCTCGCCCTGGGCAAGGACCTCGCCGGTGAGCCCTACGTCGCCGACCTGGCGAAGATGCCGCATGTGCTGATCGCGGGAGCGACCGGATCGGGCAAGTCGGTGTGTATCAACACGGTGATCACGAGCCTGATCTACAAGCACACGCCGAAGACGCTGCGGCTCCTGATGATCGACCCGAAGATGGTCGAGCTGTCCGCGTACGCGGACCTCCCGCACCTGCGCCACTCGGTCGTCACCGACCCGAAGGACGCGGCGGGCGTGCTCAAGTGGGCGGTGATCGAGATGGAGCGGCGCTACGAGCTGCTCTCCACCAACCACGTGCGGTCGATCAGCGAGTTCAACAAGCGCGTTGACGGTGGAAAGCCGCTGAAGCGGGCCTATCCGAGCGGAGCCGAGGGCAACGAAGACCGCTGGATCTATACGGACGGCGTGCTGCCCTTCATCGTCGTGGTGGTGGACGAGCTCGCCGACCTGATGATGACCGTGCAGAGCGAGATCGAGAAGCCGCTCGCGCAGCTCGCCCAGAAGGCGCGCGCGATCGGCATCCACCTGATCGTCGCGACGCAGCGCCCGTCGGTGAACGTCATCACCGGGCTGATCAAGGCGAACTTCCCGACCCGCGTCGCGTTCCGGGTCGCGTCCAAGACCGACAGCCGGACCATCCTGGACCAGAACGGCTCGGAGGCTCTGCTCGGCAACGGGGATATGCTGTTCCTCCCGCCCGGCAAGAGCGAGCCCGCGCGCATCCAGGGGGCGTTCATCTCGACCGAGGACACCGAGGCGCTGCTCAACTGGTACCGCGAGCGGAGGGACGCCACGGATCCGGTGGCCGAGGGCGTCACGCGCGCGCGCACCGAAGCCGACATCCTCGAGGAGGTCCGCGCGAGCGAGCAGCAGGAGGCCGGCGACGTCGAGGAGATGTCGGGCGACTGGGACGAGCTGTTCCGCCAGGCCGCGGAGATCTGCGCGCAGCACGACCAGGGCTCCACGTCGCTCTTGCAGCGCCGCCTCAAGATCGGCTACGGGCGCGCGGCCCGGATCGTGGACCAGCTCCACGATGCGGGCGTTCTCGGACCGCCGGACGGTTCCAAGCCCCGCGACGTGCTCATGAGCCTGAGCGAGATCCAAGCGAATTTTCCGGGGACCTGAGGGGCCGATCAGGGTATTACTGGATATGATCTTACGCGTGCGCGTCCTGAGCTCTACCCTGCTCCTCGTCGCCCTCCTCGGGGCACCTCGGGGGGGGCACGCCCAGACTCCCGACCCGTTCGCGGTCCTGGAGTCTGCGGGACGCGTGTACCGGGAGGCCACGGGGATCTGCTCGGACTTCGAGCAGAGCCTGGTCGTGCCGCTGCTCGGCCAGAACGTGAAGGGAAGTGGCCGTCTGTGCACGCGCCGACCCGGAATGTTCTCGATGCGCTTCACCGATCCGAAGGGCGACCTCTATCTGGCCGACGGCACCTCGCTCTGGCGCTATCAGCCGAGCACCGATCCGAAGCAGGTCCTCAAGATCGCGCTGGCGTCGGGACCGAGCGGGGTCGATTTCTACTCAGAGTTCCTCGACTCGCCGCGCACCAAGTACAAGGCGGCGTACGAGGGGAGGCAG
>CAMCNM010000051.1 GCA_945876015.1 Gemmatimonas phototrophica | reverse complement strand
AGTCGGCGTCGGGGCGCTGGAAGTAGCGGCTCGACAGGCGCTGCGTCGCGATCAGCGTCGCGGCGGTCCCCGTCACGTAACTGGGCGAGAACGAGGCCTGGGCCCGCCAGTTGCGGCCGGCGAAGTCATGGCTCATGTCCACGCCCCCGCTGTAGGCGGTCCGGAGCACTGTGTTCTCCAGCCCCGACCCGTCCAGCGAGCGGTTCACTGCGGTGAAGAGCGCGCCCACGTAGCTCTGCCCAGCGCGGAGGTCGCGCCGCGCACGGCCGGCGAAGTAGTTGGTGAGTGGCTCGACCTCGACCTGGCTTTCCACCTGCTGCGCGTTCTGCCAGGTGGACATCTCCTTCCCGGTCACCGCGTCGATGAACCCGAGCGACCAGCCGGCGGCGGTCTTACCCGTCAGCTTCCCCGCGCCCAGGATCGTCGTGACCCTGGGCGTCAGGTCGTAGATCGACCCGCTCGGGGCCGAGCCGTGCGGCGATCGCCCGACGCGGCGCGAGTAGAAGATCTGCGGCCCGCCGAAGTTGAAGATCTCGGCGCCCTCGACGAAGAACGGACGGCGCTCGGCGTAGCGGGTCTCGAACGCGCTCAAGTTGATGACCGCCGGGTCAACCTCGACCTGACCGAAGTCTGGATTGACGGTCGCGTCGAGCGTGAGGTTCGACGTCACCTTGTACTTCACGTCCATGCCGGTGCTGCCGAAGTAGTCCTTGCCGCTGCGGAACGGATTCTCGAACGCGACCTCGCTGCGCGTCGGGTACTCGATGTACTCCGCGGCTCCCGTCACGTAGGGGAGCACCTCGAGCTTCTTGCCCGGCTTGATCCCCTTAATCCCGACCAGATGCCCGAACGTCAGCTGCCCGGGCGGCTCCGTGGACGGGGTGAACGACCAGACGGTCTCCTCGATCTGCGGCCGGATCTTCCGCTCGAGCTGGAGCCCCCAGACCTGCTCGTCTGCCTGGCTGAAGCGGAGCTGGCTGAACGGGATCCGCATCTCCGCGAACCACCCCTTGTCGGTGATCGTCGTCCTCACTTCCCATACGGGGTTCCAGGACTGATCACCGCCCGTGAGCCGCTCGCCGGCCCCCGCCTGCGTGTCCTTGATCGTGGCGAGTGCGGTCACGGCGAAGCGGTTGGAGGAGCGGTGGCTGTGGTAGCTGTCGAGGTGCACCGCGATCAAGTCAACGTCCGGAATTCCCGTGTCGCGGCGCGACATCCTGGTGATGATCTCGCCGTTGTTGTCCCACATCCAGGCGCCCACGTAGAGGGCGTCGTCGTCGTAGATGAAGCGGAACTCGGTCGGCTCCGAGACCGGCTGCCCCTGGTCCGGGAGGATCTGCCAGAAGTCGGTGGCGGGGGTGGCCGTCATCCAGACCGCCTCGTCGAGCTTTCCGTCCACCGTGATCGGCTGGGTCGTGCGGACGGCGACGGCCGTGGGGGCGCTCTCCTCGTGGCTTTTCCAGGCCGGCGCGGTGCCGGTGGGGGCCTTCGCCGCTGGCCGCGTTGCGGGCGCCGCCGCGGGTGCGGCCGTTGGTGTTCCCGGCTCCTGAGACTGGGCCCGCGCGGACGTCGCCGTGAGGGTCAGCGCGGCGGAAATCGTCAGGGCGTGAAGGAGGGCGGACCTGGTTCGGAGCTTTGCCATCGGGAGCCCTGGGACAGGGAAGGCGGGAGGCGCAAGAACGAAAGAGCAAACCTATCACCCTGACCCCCCACCCGCCGGCTTCATTGACTTGGCGGGAAGGGCTCCGAGCTCCGGTGGGGTGAACGAAAACGGGGGACCGGCGGGCAGCCCCGCCGGTCCCCCGGAATCATGCTCGACGTCGGCCGATCAGGGGTTCAGCCAGTACGCCAGCTTGAACATGAAGATGTTGTCGCCGTGGAGGTCGAGCAGGTCGCCGACGTCCCGTTCCACCTGGAAGTTGCCGACGGTGGATTGGCCGGTGACGGGGTCGGCCCCCGTGATCGTTCCAGCGCGGTTGTGCTGCCACACCACGAACAGCGTCGAGCCGGGGCGCCACTCCCAGCGGAACACCGCGTTCGCCCGCAGCGACCGCGTATTGAAGTCCGTGTTGTTCACGGTGAAGGACTTCGCAGGCCCCGAGCCGTCGGGGTCGATCTGGTAGCGCCGGCCCCCGTCGAGCGGGGTGCTCGTGCTCCCGCCGGTGCCGAAGACGTTGAAGTCGAAGGTGCGCGGCTCGGCGAGCTCCTTCAGGTCGCCGTAATCTCCGCTCGAGATCAGCGGCTGCGCGAAGATCTCCAGCGTGATCCGAGGCGAGATCGTGAAATTGATCCGGCTGTCGATGGACAGCGTGCTCTGGTCCAGATCCGCGAACAGGTATCGGCGCTTCAACGTCGCGGCCGCGGTGGCGTCGGCGACGCTCGTTACGTACTGGGCGCGCGACCGGCTCTGGCTGAACGAGGGGCCGAAGTTCATGTCCAGGTGTTCGCCGGCCCTGATCTGCATCCCGATGTTGACTCGGCGCGACCAGGCGTCGGACTCGTCCCAGCCGAAGTCGATCCCGGAGCGCACCGTGACCTTGGCCTGTCCCACCGTGTTGTAGCTGAGCTCCCCCGAGTAGCCGCGCGGATCGCGCGCGAGCGGACCGCCGCGGGTGAGCCGCTGGTTCATCTTGGACGGGTTCACGGCGAAGCGCACGTTGACTGAGGAAAAATTCTTGAGCTGGACCTGACTGGAGAGGTTGACCGTCGCTCCGATCAGGTCACCACCGTAGTTCCAGGCGAGATCCGGTATCGCGCGCACATACCAGGCGCGGAAGACCTTGCCGACTTTGGGCTGGTCGTAGCCCATGCTCAGCCGGGCTCCGAGCCGATCGGCGACCGTCTGGAAGCCGAGATCGTTGACCTCGTATCCGGGGCTGATCACGGAGCCGCCCAGGTCGACCTTGAAGTTGCCCCCCTGCTTCTCGACGTTCCCGTACGCGGCGTAGCCGAACAGCGACGTGGCGGTGGAATCGACCTCGAGGTAGTCGGCGTCCGGACGCTGGTAGTAGCGTGAGGACAGCCTCTGCGTCGCGATCAGCGCGCCGGTGCTCCCCTGCACGTAGCTCGGTGAGAATGAAGCGGACGTGTGCCACACCCGCTTCGCGAAGTCGTGGCTGAAGTCGATGCCGGCGCTGTAGGCGGACGAGAGCACGCTCGGCTCCAGGGGTGACCCGCCGAGATCGCGGTGCACCGACGTGGCCAGAATTCCCAGCGTCGTCTGACCCTGGCGCATCTCCCTGCGCGCGCGTCCCGCCAGGTAGTTGGTCAGCGGCTCGACTTCCTGCGAGCTCTCGACGTTCTGGAGATCGCGCCACGTCGAGTACTCCCGCCCCGCGACGGCGTCCAGGAAAGCGACCGACCAACCGCTCACCGTCTTCCCGGTGAGCTTACCGGCGCCCAGGATCGTCGTGGCGGTGGGCGTAAGGGTGTAGATCGCGGAGCTCGGGGCCGACCCGTGCGGCGGCCGGCCGATCCGGCGCGAGTACAGGATCTGCGCGGCGTCCTCGCCGAAGTTGAAGATCTCGGCGCCCTCGATGAAGAACGGACGCTTCTCCTGGAAGCGCGTCTCGAACGCGGTCAGGTTGATCACCGCGGGATCCACCTCGACCTGGCCGAAGTCCGGATTGGCCGTCCCGTCGAACGTCAGATTGGACGTGATCTTGTACTTCATGTCCAATCCGGCGTTGCCGAAGAAGTCCGAGCCGCTACGGAACGGGTTCTGGAACTGCACCTCGGGCCGCTGCGCCTGGCGGATGAACTCGGCGCTCCCGCCCGCGTAGGGGAGCACCTCGAGCCTGCTGCCGGTCCTGATCCCTCGGATGCCGACCAGGTGCCCGAAGTTCTGCTGGCCGTTCGGATCGGTCTTCCGCGTGAACGACCAGATCGTGTTCTCCTGCTGCGGGCGCACCTTCCGCTCGATCTGGAGGCCCCAGACCTGCTCGTCCTCGCGGCTGAACCGGAGCTGGCTGAACGGGATCCGCATCTCGAGGAACCAGCCCTGGTCGGTGATGCGGGTCTTCACGTCCCAGACCGGATTCCAGGACACGTCGCCACCGGTGAGGGGGAGGCCCGGTCCGGCGGCGAGATCGCGGATGGTGCCCAACGCGCTCACCGTGAAACGATAGGACGAGCGGTGGCTGTGGTACGTGTCGAGATGCACCGAGAACAGGTCGATGTCCCCAATCGCAGTGTCGCGCCGCGACAAGCGGGTCACGATTGTTGCGTCGGTATCCCACAGCCAGCACGCGATGTAGAGTGCGTCGTCGTCGTAGAGGAATCGCACTTCCGTGCGCTCGGAGATCGGTGCGCCCTCCTCGGGGTCGATCTGCCAGAAGTCGGTCACCGGCGCTGCGGTCATCCAGACGGGCTCGTCCAGGCGGCCGTCGACGGTGATGGCCGACTGGGTGCGGACCGCCACCGCGGTCGGATGCTCTTCGTGCGTGGCCGCGATCGGGGCGCGCGGGATCGAGGTGGTGGCGCCGGCCGGCCGCGGATCGGTCTGCCCTCCCGGGGCGTTCGCGGCGGGGGCGGTGACCGGAGCTCCCTCGGGCTCCTTCGACTGACCCAGGATCGACGTCGTCGAAAGCACGAAGGCGGACGAAATCCCGAGCGCGTGGGTCAGGAAGGATCTGACAGCGGACTTGGCCACCGGGGAGCCCCTGAAAAGGAGAAAGGGAGGGCGCGAACGACCAGTGAAGCTAGCATCCTGACCCCGGAATGGCCCGATTCGTTGAGGTCGTAACGGGCTCAGAACCCCAGCGCGGTCCCCCCCCGGCGCGGGTCGGCGAGCCCCTCGAGCGACCCGTCGGGCAGCACCCGGATCGCCTCCACGTCCCCCGACAGCTCCTCGCGCTCCTTCACCTTGTGACCGAGGGCCTCGAGACCGGCCCGGGTGTCCGGCGTGAGCCCCCCAAGCTCGCAGTGGATCTGATCGGGCAGGTGCTGGTGATGGACGCGCGGCGCCAGCACCGCCTGGGCGATGTCCATCCCGTGGTCGAGCACGTTCGAGATCACCTGGAAGACCGTGGTGATGATCGTGGATCCGCCGGGCGTGCCGAGCACCATCGCGAGCCCGCCGTCAGGGTCGAGGACCACCGTCGGCGCCATGGCCGAGAGCATCCGCTTCCCCGGGGCGACCTGGTTCGCTTCACCCTGCACCAGCCCGAACTGGTTCGCCGCGCCGACCTTGGACGTGAAGTCGTCCATGTCGTTGTTCAGCACGATGCCCGTCCCTTCGACCACGACCTTGCTCCCGTACCACGAGTTGATCGTGGTCGTGAGCGCGACCGCGTTCCGCTGCGCGTCCACGACCGAGATGTGCGTGGTATGCTTGCCCTCCTTCTGGTAGGCGTCCACGCCGGGGTGCACCTCGGACGAGGGCGTCGCCTTCTCGAGCGAGATGTCCCGCGCGCGCCACGCTCCGTACGCGGGCGAGGTCAGCGTCTCGACCGGCATCTTCACGAAGTCGGGATCGGCGAGGTAGGCGTTCCGGTCCGCGTAGGCGCGCCGCCACGCTTCCGCCATGAGATGGATGTGCCGCGGACCGTGCCAGGGCAGGTCGCCCAGCGCGAACGTCTCGAGGATGTGGCCGGTCTCCGCGAGCGTGACCCCGCCGGACGACGAGGGGGGCATCGACAGGATCGTATGGCCGCGGTAGCGCGCGCGGATCGGCTCGCGCCACACCGCCGTGTAGGCCGCGAGATCCCTCCACGTGATGAGGCCGCCGCCCCGCTTCATCTCGGCCTCGATCCGCTCGGCGGTCTCGCCGTCGTAGAAGCCGGCCGGGCCGTTGTCGCGGATGCGCTCGAGCGTGCGGGTGAGGTCGGGCTGGCTGAAGCGCTCGCCCTTGGGCGGCGGCGCGCCTCCGGGCAGGAAGACGCGCGCGCTCGACGGGAAGCGCGACAGCCCGCCGAGCACCTCGCCGCGCGTGAACGAGCGCAGGAAGCGGTCGCCGACCACGAACCGGCGCGCCAGCTGGATCGCCGGTTCGAGCAGATCCTCCCAGTCGCGTGTGCCGAAGCGCTTGTGCGCGTCCCACAGCCCGCGCACGGTGCCAGGCACGGCTGCGGACAGGTGCCCTATCACGCTTCGGTCGCCGACCTCACCGTTGGCGTCGAGAAACATGTCGCGCGTGGCGGCGCCCGGAGCCTGGCTGCGGTGGTCCTGCGCCACCGCGGTGCCGTCGGCCATGCGGACGACCATGTAGCCGCCGCCCCCGATGTTGCCCGCCTCGGGGTTCACGACCGCGAGCGCGAACGACACGGCCACCGCGGCGTCCACAGCGTTTCCGCCCGTCCTCATGATGCTCACCCCGACCTCGGTCGCATACCGGTCGGTGGTGGCCACCATCGCCTTGGGCGCCGCGACGGGTGGCGTGGACGCGGAATAGGGCCAGCCTTGCGGCCAGTTCATCTCCCCTCGGATGTCGGGTGTGGTTCAGCGCGTGCTGCGCCGCCGCCTCGTGGACCTGTTCTTCAGCGCGGGGAAGGGGGACCCGTTGTCCCTCTCCCAGGCCGCGAGATGGCCCAAAAGGTAGTCGATCGAGAAGAAATGATGCGTTCCGTCGGTGTCCCGGCGAAATACCACCTCGGACCAGCCGCGCATTCCGACCGGGGTGAGCCACTGGTGAGCCACGCGCAGCCGGTGGCCCGCGAGCGACGCAGATCGTTGGGCGGGAACAGGTCGTCCCAGTCGCACAGGCGGCCGACGTCGCCGTACTCGGGGGGACGATCATCGAGTTCGAGAAGGGTAGGCGCGTGGCCCCGCATCACGGAGCCGATCAGCCGGAACGTGAACGGATCCGAGAGCCGACGGATTGAGTGCCAGAACGAGCGCGTGACGTGGACCCGATGCGCCGTCGGAGAGGCCCGCGGGGATCCCGCTCTTGAACTCCTGGACGTGCAGGATGTCGAGCATCTCCTGGCGCAGATCGGGTGAGAAGTAGTGCGGGTCCTGAAGCAGCCGCAGCACACTGAGCAGCCCGTCCGCGGTCACGGGTTGTTGATGTCCCGTTCCCACGCCGTGATGTCCTCGACACCGCGCATCAGCTCGACGCCGTCCAGCCCCAGACGGCTGAGGGTCGTCTGGATCTCGCTCAGGCCGACCAGATCGATGAGCAGGTTGTCGCGAGGTTGCTGCTGGTCGCGATCATGTGATGCGCGAGCTCCCTCACCTGGAGCGTGCGACCGATCATCGCGTGCACTTCGGCATTGGAGTCTCGCCCCGCCTCGACCCGGTACGGCTGACCGTCCGCCGCGCTCAGGAAGCGGTTGCGCACGTGCAGGCGCGAGTACGCCTGGAGCTTGCCCTGCTCGACCGCGTCGAACACGCCGAGCAGGACCGGCACTTTGATCGTGCTCGCGGCATGGAACCAGCGATCGCCCTGATATCCCCAGCCCGTGCGGTGGTGGTAGTCGTAGAAGGACACGGCGACGCTTTCGGCGCCCGCCCGGGTGCCGACGTCCACGATGCGCCGTCTGCGGCTCTGTTCGCTGATCAAGCAGGGGAGGGGTTCGGGGGCTGTCGTAGGATCCAGTACCGCAGTTGCAAGGGACGTTCCCGCCCGTTGGGGGGCGCGATACTATTAGGCCCCCATGAACTCGGTCACTCCCACCACCCCCGCGGTCCGCTGCCGGGGACTGGTCAAACGCTACGATCAGGTCGTGGCCGTAAACGGCCTCGACATCGAGGTCCGGCGCGGCGAATGCTTCGGTCTCCTGGGCCCGAACGGCGCCGGGAAGACCACCACGATCGAGATCATCCAGGGGTTGACCCCGCCCGACCAGGGCGAAGTGCATGTCCTCGGCCTCACCTGGGCGAAGAACGAACGCGAACTGCGCCAGCGCATGGGCACCCAGCTCCAGGAGACCAAGCTCCCCGAGAAGCTCACGGTGCTCGAGACGATCACGCTGTTCCGGAGCTTCTACAAGAAGGGCGTTCCTGCCGTCGAGGTCCTCGCCAAGGTGGGCCTCCAGGAGAAGCAGGGCGCCTGGGTCAACAAGCTCTCCGGTGGACAGCGCCAACGCCTCGCGGTCGCGTGCGCGCTCGTGTGCGATCCGGACATCCTCTTCCTCGACGAGCCCACGACCGGACTCGATCCCCAGTCGCGCTACCAGCTCTGGGAGATCATCCAGCAGTTCCAGGCGCGTGGCGGCACCGTGGTCCTCACCACGCACTACATGGAGGAGGCGGAGCGCCTGTGCGACCGGGTCGCGATCGTGGACCACGGCAAGACGATCGCCCAGGGTCCGCCGCAGGAGCTGATCGCAACGCTCGGCGCCGAGCACGTGGTGGATTTCGCGCTGGAGGGCGGCGGGCCTCTCGACGAGACCGTGCTGTTGGCTCTTCCCGGCGTCACCGGGGTCCACACCGATCAGATGAAGACCCGACTCACCGTCACGCGTCCGCACGAAGCCATGCCTGCGCTCATGAACCTGGTGCGCGACCAGGGCGCCACGCTGACCGAGCTCACCACGCACCGAGGGACGCTCGAGGACGTCTTCATCGCGATGACCGGGAGACACCTGCGCGATGAGTGACGAATCTCCTAGCGCTCTCAAGCAGCTCACGCTCTGGCGGGTCCGCGAGTTCCTGCGCGAGCCCGAGGCCGTGTTCTGGGTCTTTGCGTTTCCCGTTTTGCTCGCTTTTGCACTGGGCATCGCGTTCAAGAACCGCGGCCCCGATCCGGTCAGCGTCGCCGTGCTCGACGGGCCCGGGGCGCCCGCGATCCGGCAGGCCCTCGCCGCCGATCCGACCGTCGTCGTGGCCGTGATCGATTCCGCCGAGGCGCGGAACCGCCTGCGCACCGGGCGCGTATCGATCGTCGTCCTGCCGGGCAGCCCGGTGGTGCTCCGTTTCGACTCCACGCGCGCCGAGAGCCGCCTGGCCCGTCTGGTCGTGACGAACGCTCTGCAGGAAGCCGCCGGCCGCCGCGACGTCGCCGAGCTCCGCGAGCAGCGCGTCCACGAGGTGGGGTCGCGCTACATCGACTTCCTGATCCCCGGGCTGCTCGGCATGAACATCATGGGGACGGGGATGTGGGGGATCGGCTTCGCGGTCGTGAAGGCGCGCTCCGGCAAGCTGCTCAAGCGCTTCCTCGCGTCGCCCATGAGCAAGAGCCAGTACCTGTTCTCGCACATCCTCGCGCGCCTGGTCTTTCTCGCGCTCGAAGTCGGCTCTGTGCTTCTGTTCGCCTGGCTGGTCTTCCGGGTGCCGGTGCGGGGGTCGCTCCTCGCGCTCACGCTGGTGGTGCTCCTGGGCGCGATGGCGTTCTCTGGAGTCGGCCTCCTGGTCGCGAGCCGTTCGAAGACGGTGGAAGGCGTGTCCGGTCTGATGAACCTCGTCATGGTGCCCATGTGGATCTGCTCGGGAGTGTTCTTCTCGTCGGCGAACTTCCCCGACGCGGTGCAGCCGATCATCAAGGCGCTGCCGCTCACCGCGCTCAACAACGCGATCCGCGGCGTGATGATCGACGGCTCCTCGCTCGTGCAGATGCTGCCGCTGCTCGCGATCGTGACCGTGTGGGGTGTGCTGAGCTTCGGCGTCGCGCTCAAACTGTTCCGTTGGAGATGAGATGAACCTGCGGCCTCGCGCCCTCCATCCCGGTGCGCGCGTCGCGCTGGTGTCTCCGGCCGGTCCGGTCTCGCCCGAGCGGATCGAGGTCTCGCTCGAGCGCTGTCGCGCGCTCGATCTCCAGCCCGTCGTCTATCCCTATGCTGGCGCACGTGACCGCTTCCTGGCGGGCACCGACAAGCAGCGCCTCTCCGACCTCCAGGCGGCGTTCGACGACGAGTCGATCGACGCGGTCTGGGCGCTGCGCGGCGGGTACGGCACGCAGCGCATCGTCCTCGGCCTCGATCTCAAGCGGCAGAAGAGGAAGCCGATCCCGTTCATCGGGTTCAGCGACAACACGACGATCCACGTGCGGCAGGCGTCGCTGGGATTGATCTCGTTCCACGCGCCGCATCCGGGCGCGGACTTCCCGCCGGAGACGGAGGCCAGCTTCCGCGCCGTCCTGTTCGATGCGGAGCCCGCGG
>CAMCNM010000050.1 GCA_945876015.1 Gemmatimonas phototrophica | reverse complement strand
GCCGCCCTGATCGCGCGCGAGCGCGGCGGCGCGGCGTACCACCGCCGCCTCGCGCGTCGGGTCCATCACGGGCAGCCCGAGGCCCTTCTTCACGCGGCCAACCTCGACCACGAGGGCGCGGCGTTTCTCCATGAGCCGCACCAGATCCGCGTCGAGCGCTTCGATCGCTTCGCGCAGCTGGTCGAGCCGCTCCTGGCTCATGGAAGCACCTCCTCGCCTACATCTCGCCCCGGGCCATCCTGCGCAGCACCGTGTGGAGGATGCCGCCGTTCTGGTAGTAGTTCACGTCCACGTCCGAGTCGAGGCGGGCGATCGCCCTGAACTCGATCTCGGTGCCGTCGTCGCGGCGGGCGACCACGTCCACCACCGCTCCGGGCTTGAGGCCCTTCGCAATACCGGAGATCTCGATCGTCTCGGTTCCGTCGAGCCCGAGCGTCGAGGCGCTCTGGCCGGGCTGGAAGACCAGCGGGAGCACGCCCATGCCGACCAGGTTCGACCGGTGGATGCGCTCGTAGCTCTCGGCGATCACGGCCTTCACGCCGAGCAGCGCCGTTCCCTTGGCTGCCCAGTCGCGCGACGACCCGGTGCCGTACTCCTTCCCGGTGATGATGACGAGCGGTGTCCCCGCGGCCTGGTAGCGCATCGACGCGTCGTAGATCGAGATCTGCTCGCCGGTGGGGAAGTGGATGGTGTACCCGCCTTCCTTGTCCTTCAGCATGAGGTTCCGGATGCGCACGTTGCCGAACGTGCCCCGCATCATCACCTCGTGATGGCCGCGCCGCGAGCCGAACGTGTTGAAATCGACCGGCTGGACGCCGCGCGAGATCAGGTAGGTGCCCGCGGGCTCCTTCTTCGGGATCGATCCGGCAGGAGAGATGTGGTCGGTCGTCACCGAATCCCCCAGGATGGCGAGCACCCGCGCGCCCGCGATATCGCCGGGGTCCGTGGCCTCCTTCTTCATCCCCTCGAAGAACGGCGGCTTCGCCACGTACGTCGAGGTGTCGTCCCAGGTGTAGCGACTTCCCTCCGCGGGGAGCGGCAGCGCCTTCCACAGGTCGTCGCCGTCGAACACCTCGCCGTAGCGCTTCTTGTACATCTCGGGCTTGAGCGAGCTGATGACGGTGTCTCGGATCTCCTGCTGTGTCGGCCAGATGTCCGCGAGGAAGACGGGCTTCCCGTCCTTCCCGCGTCCGAGCGGCTCGTTGTAGAGGTCGATGTCCACGCGGCCGGCCAGCGCGAACGCCACCACCAGCATGGGCGACGCGAGATAGTTGGCCCGCACCTGCGGGTGGATACGAGCCTCGAAGTTACGGTTGCCGGACAGCACGGCCGCCACTACGAGTCCGTTGTCCGCGATCGCCTTCGAGATCGAGTCGGACAGCGGGCCGCTGTTGCCGATGCACGTGGTGCAGCCGTAGCCCACCACCTGGAAGCCGAGCATGTCGAGCGGCTCCATCAGGTTGGCTCCGTTCAGGTAGTCGGTGACCACCTTGGATCCGGGCGCGAGGCTGGTCTTCACCCAGGGCTTCACCGTCAGCCCGAGCGCGACGGCCTTCTTGGCGACCAGGCCGGCGCCCACCATCACCGAGGGATTGGACGTGTTCGTGCACGACGTGATGGCGGCGACCACGAGCGTGCCGTCGCCGATGTCCGCGTCCACGCCGCTCTCCAGCTTCGACCGCACGGATCGACCGGGGAGGCGCTCGGCGACCGCGGTCTCGTGTGCGGAAGTCGCGCCCGCGGTGGCCGGTTGGGGCAGATTGCCCCCTTCGCTAGCCCAGCTCTCGCCATGCCCACCCACGTTCGGCGTAATGTCCTTCGGCGGGAAGCCGCTCGGCACGAGGCCGGGGCAATCCTTCTCGAATGAACGCCGCAGGTCGGCCAGACGCACCCGGTCCTGCGGACGCTTCGGCCCAGCGAGGCTGGGCTCGATCGTGGCCAGGTCGATCTCGATCCGCGACGTGAACTCGGGGTCGGGTGTGCTGTCCGTGCGGAACAGACCCAGCTCCTTGCTCACGCGCTCGACCCGCTCGACCAGCTCGGGCGAACGACCGGATCCCTGGAGGTACTTGAGCGCTTCCTGGTCCACCGGGAAGAAGCCGATCGTAGCGCCGTACTCGGGCGACATGTTGGCGAGCGTCGCCTTGTCGGGCAGCGAGAGGTTGGAGAGCCCCGACCCGTAGTACTCGACGAACTTGTCCACCACGCCGTGCTTACGCAGCAGCTCGGTGGCGCGCAGCACGAGGTCGGTCGCGGTCGCTCCCTCGGGGAGAGAGCCGTGGAGCTTCACGCCGACGACTTCGGGCAGCAGCATGTAGTAGGGCTGGCCCAGCATGACGGCCTCGGCCTCGATCCCGCCGACGCCCCAGCCGACCACTCCGATGCCGTTGATCATCGTGGTGTGCGAATCGGTGCCGACGACTGTGTCGGGATACGCGACCCAGTCCCCGTCCTCCTGGCGACGATGCACCACCGAGGCGAGGTACTCGAGGTTCACCTGGTGCACGATCCCCATGCCCGGCGGCACCACGGAGAAGTTCTCGAAGGCTTCCTGCGCCCATCGCAGCAGCGCGTAGCGCTCGCGGTTGCGCTCGAACTCGAGCTCCACGTTCTGCCGGTACGCTTCCTTGGTGCCGTAGAAGTCCACCTGAATCGAGTGGTCGATCACGAGATCGGCGGGCACCACCGGGTTGATGCGGGTCGGGTCACCGCCCAAGGCGGCGATGCCGTCGCGCATGACCGCGAGGTCCACCACCGCGGGCACGCCGGTGAAGTCCTGGAGCACCACCCGGGTCGGCATGAAGGGGAAGTCCGCGCCCGCGTTCTTCGGGCTCCAGGCGGCCACCGCTTTCACGTGCTCCTCGGTCACGTAGCCGCGTCCCGCATGGCGCAGCGCGTTCTCGAGCAGGATCCGGATGGAGAATGGAAGTCGATCCAGCTTCGCGACGCCGGCCTTCTCGAGGGCGGCCAGGGAGTAGAACGACGTCTTCCCCTCCTTCAGGTTCAGGGAGGTGAGAGCGCCGAAGGGATCCTTTCTGCTCGCGGCCACGGACATTACCTCTCGTTCGACGGATGTTTCGAGGGATTGAGACCCGATCCTGACGGATTCGAGATCGGGACGGTGGAGAAGGCGGGTTGCCCGCGCAATCCCCGGGGGCCCGCGCTCGGGCCGAGAGAACCCCGCTGAGGGGGAGGGGTTTCGCGGTCGGCGGACGCGGCGCACCAGGCAGGTACCGGACTCGGGCTGGTGATCGTGAAGGGGATCGTGGAGCAGCACGGCGGCCGCATCATGGTCGAGAGCGAGCCTGGGACCGGCTCGACCTTCCATTTCACGTCGCCGGTCGCGGAGCACTCAGGCTGAGAGCAGCGTCCTCTAGAGGGGCTTCGCCAGGTGACAAGCCAGGCACGTCTCGGTGGCTCGTGCCCAACCCCGCTCGGCGCCCCGGTACCGGTTGAGGTGAGGCAGCGTGACCATGGGGTTGGTCACCTGGATCCACATGAACCGGATGTCGCCCCGGTCCAGCGCCCGGAACATGGAGATCGCGTGGTGCGTGGGCTTGGGATCGATGCTCTCGACGGGCACTCCCCAGATCCCGGCGGCGAATTCACGATCCTCCTGATTGGTCACGGTGCCGTGCGGAAGCGCATGGGTCGCGGTGCCCACCTCGCGCACGGTGCCGCAGGCGCTGGGTTGGCCCGTCAGCGAGAAGGGGCTGTTCCCGGGTGACGAGATCTTCCCCAGCAGGAGATGGATGTTGTAGACGAGGTTGTTGACCCACGTCCCGCGCGTGTGCTGGTTGAGCCCCATGCACCAGAACGACGTCACCTTGCGAGCCGGGTCCCCGTAGAGGGATGCCAGCCATCGGATGTCGGCCGCGGGCAGGCCCGAGATCTCGGCGGCCCGTTCCGGGGTGTACGCCGAGAGGAAGCGGACGTACTCCTCCCACGTGGTCTCCTCCGGTTCATCCACGAAGGTCGCGTCATCGGAGAGGCCGTAGCCGATGTCGGTCTTTCCCTTGAAGAAGGAAACGTGCTTCTGCACGAAATCGCCGTTAACCCAGTTGCGTGCGACGATCTCGTGGCAGATGGCGTTGGCGATGGCGAGGTCGGCCTGAGGCGCGAAGAGAAGGGACCGGTCGGCGGCGTAGCTGGTTCGCGTCGTGCGGGTCGCCAGGTCGATGATCTTCACGTCGGGCCGCTTCTGCCGCTGCTCCAGCATGCGGGAAAAGAGGACCGGGTGCATCTCGGCCATGTTGTTGCCCCAGAGCACGAAGACATCGGCGTGGTCGATGTCTTCGTAGCAGCCCATCGGTTCGTCGAGGCCGAAGCTGGTCATGAATCCGGTGACCGCGCTGCTCATGCAGAGGCGCGCGTTCGCCTCCACGTTGTTGGTCCCGAGGGCTCCCTTGAAGAGCTTGGACGCCACGTATCCGTCGGGGATCGTCCACTGCCCCGAGCCGTAGATGGCCACGCTGTCATTACCATACTGTTCGGTGGTCTCACGGAGCTTCGCGGCCACCAGGTCCAGAGCCTCCTGGATGGGTACCGCAACGAGGCGGCCATCGCGCCGGACCATGGCACGCGTGAGCCGGTCTCGACCGTAGAGCGCCTGCACCGACAGATAGCCCTTCACGCACGCGAGGCCCCGGTTCACCAGCGAATCCGGGTCGCCCCGCACGGCGACCGCCCGTCCGTTCTCGAGACCCACCAACAGACCGCACCCCACTCCGCAGAAGCGGCAGGGCGTCTTCTTCCAAACCAGATCGGCGGATCCCCCGAGGTAGCGACCGATCTCCTCGCCGAGGACGAGGTCGGGGAAGAGTGCAGAGGCGGCAGCGGCGGCCGAAGCCATCGCGGTGCGCTTCAGGAAGGTCCTGCGGTCGGGGCAGCTCACGGATCGATGACCGGGAGACGTCTATTCTTGCCGCGATTGGCGCCGAGAGGATCGCCGACCGGGGTTTCGGGATCGATCTCGCCGAAGGTGAGGACGAGCGCGGATACGCCCTCCATCTCCTCCAGAGTCTCCCGCAGGGCGGCTTCCTCGTCGGCGGTGGTCGATTCCGTGACCAGGAGGAGCAGATCGCGCCGCTCGGCCCGGACGACATCGCAGCCCGGAAGCGCAGTCAGACGCGCGGCCAGCGCCGGGGTCGCTCCATCCTCCGTGAACACCAGATACCCGCAAATCCCCACTGGACTCGCCGTTCAGAAGCGATAAACACTGAAAACGTAGGCGAGAATCTGATTGTTTGGCCAGTTCGGCGTGCAAGACTCGCTCCCGGTGGCCCAACCGATCACGGGAATCGGTGCGCCGGGCAGGAAAGATCGAACAACCGGTTCAGCGTGGGGTTCTCGTAAGCGCTGCACGATCGTTCGTTGGCCGGGGTGGCGGAATTGGCAGACGCAGGGGACTCAAAATCCCCCGAGAGCAATCTCTTGCGGGTTCGACCCCCGCCCTCGGTATTTGGCTGGATACAGATCGGATGGATACAGAACGGACATGATTTGCGGGGCCCTCCGTAAGTCCGTACGAGGGACCTGACGGTTCCCTGACGAGCGGCGCGGACCCGGAGGTGTCGATTTGGGGCGGCTGATCAGAGTTCTGATCTCGGCGGTCGTGGTGCTGCTGATATTCTTTGGTATGGCCCCGATCGCCGACCACCTCGAGGACCTCGGGAGCGATTTCGTCGATCGCGTGGGGGCGGCCTGGGGTCTTGGGATCATCGGCGCCGCGACGGTCCTGCTCGCTCTCGTATGGCTCAGGTACGGCGGGACCAACGCGCTCAGGCGGTGGGGCGTGGTCCTGAAGCCTCTTCCCCCTGAGCGCACCCGGGATGGGGCAGTGCCATCTGGGGAAGATCCGCCTCGGAAGCGGCCCAACCGGGATCCCCGGACACCGACCCCTTGCTGAGCCTGCCGGCCCCGCGCTATAGACATGCCTGGCTTGTTGGCCAACAGCGCGGGTTTTTTCCCCTCGCGCCCCATCCTGTCCATCCCGTTGGAGAGTATATGAACCTCAGCCGCATCGCGGCGGTCACCGGTCTGTGCCTGATGACCGCGTGCGACATCCCGACCGACGTGCCGATCATCGATCAGCAGTGGATCGTGCCGATCGAGACGACGAACATCTCGGTCTCCCAGCTTCTCCCGTCCGGTGTGACGATCGTCGGGACGCGGTTCGCGGTGACCGTGGGGTCTCTCGCGACGACCAGGACTCTTGGAGACTTTTGCGCTGGCTGCAACGGGACGGCGTCCCCGCCTGCGTTCACCAACTCCGTCAGCACGCCGCCGCAGAGCCTTCCGAACCTCGTGGCCGGTGCCGACCTCGCGAGTGGCACGGTCAATCTTCTGATCAGCAATGGGTTCGCGTTCGACCCGACCTCGAACGGTGGATCGGTGACGGTCGTTGTGCTCGATGGCGTGGGCGGACGCGTAGTCGGCACCACGACGATCACGGGTAGCGGCCTACCCGCCGGTCAGTCGACTACGAGGACGTTCACGCTGACGCCCGGATCGGTCGGCGCCTCTCTGATTGCGACGACGACCATCGATTCGAAAGCAGGCGGTCCGGCGGTGACGATGAGCTCGAGCCAGCAATTTGCCGTCACCGCGACGCCACAGTCGATTCTGGTGAACTCCGCCAAGGTCAACGTCAGCAGCAAGGCGTTCAACGTCGATCAGCAGAACCTCGACGTGGAGGACATCGACACGGACATCACGGACCATCTCCAGGAAGGCGCCATCGTTCTGGACATCACCAACCCGTTCGGGGTCGCGATGAACGCCACGATTCGGATCAACTACCCGGGCGGGGTCTTGACCCGGACCATCGCGGTTCCGAATACCGCGACCTCGTCGGTGCGCCTCGCCTACTCGGGCGCCGAGCTGAAGCTGTTCCTCGGCAAGCCAGGTGTGACGCTCACGGGCAACGGCACGATCGCGGGCACCGCGGGCACAATCACGGTCACGCCGACCCAGACGGTGCAGCTCAAAGCCAAGCTCGACGCCAAAATCCAGATCGGCAGCTGAGGAGAAACCACAATGCCAACCAACAATATCATTCGCGGCACGATCGGCTTCGTGATGTGCGCGGGCCTGATCGCTCCAGCCGCTTCGGCTCAGCTCGCCAACGCCAGCGCTACGACGTTCGGAGTCGCCGGGAACGCCACCGCGACCGCGCGCGGCATCGCGGCGATCTCGGTCAATCCCGCAGGCCTCGGCATGCCGGGCTCAGGGTTCACGCTTTCGTTTCTGCCGCTCGAGCTTCGCTCAGGGATCGATCCCATCACGCTGAAGGACTTGAAGGACGTGCAGGGCGAGGTTCTCACGCCGGCGATGAAGGAAGATTGGCTCACGCGCGCCGAGGCGGCGGGGGGTCAGTCCGGCGCGGTCGGCGTGGACATTTCCGCGCTGGCCCTGTCCATGGGCAAGTTCGGGCTCCAGCTGTCCACGCTGGTCGGGGCCGACCTGAACGTCTCGCCGGACGTGCTCGAGGTTCTGCTCTACGGGAACGCCGGACGCACGGGATCGGCGACCGACATCTCGCTCGCTGGCTCCACGGCAACCGGGTACGTGGTCACGACCGGTGGTGTGAGCGTCGGCTTCCCGTTGTCGTCGGCCTCGGGGTCGATGGCGGTCGGCGGCACGCTCAAGTACTCGGTCGGCAACGCGGTCCTCGCGGGCAAGGACCAGGGGGGGAGGATCACGGGTAATCCCGTGAAGGTGGACCTGCGCTTCCCGGTCATCATGCCGCCCGAAGAGGGTGACGAGTTCAACCATGGCTCCGGTATCGGCGTGGACCTCGGCTTCCAGGCCACGCGGGGCAAGGTGTCATTCGGTGGCGCCGTGCTGAACGCCTTCAACACGTTCAAGTGGAAAACGGACAAGCTCGTCTATCGGCCCCTCACGGTCCTGTTCGATGGGGACAACAACGAGAGCGATTCGGACGAGCAGCCGATATCCGGCGCCCCGGCCGACCTCAAGCTGGTCATCGAGGACATGAAGTTCGATCCGATCCTTTCGCTCGGCGTGGGCTACGACGTGAGCGACGTCTTCACGGTCTCGGCCGACTTCCGGAATCGGTTCGGCGACGGGATGGCGGTGACGCCCAAGCTGCATCTGGGTGCCGGTGCCGAGTTCCGGGGGCTCAAGGTTCTTCATCTGCGCGCGGGTGCCGCGATCATCACGGACGGCATGGAGTTGGCCGGTGGCGCCTCGTTGGTGCTCGGGCCGGTCAGCCTGTCGGCCGCGGGTGGCCTCAGGAAGGGCGATCTGGCGGACACGTCGATGGCCCAGTTCGGGCTGTCCTTCGGCGGGCGGTAGTCGCTCGGAAGGCTCCGCTGGCGAAAAAAAGAAGCCGGGCCGGTCGTCCTTGCTGGACGGCCGGCCCGGTCCTTTTCCCGCCGGGCTCACGGGGTCACCCCATGATCCAGCCGGTCAGAATCGTGATGCGCGGCCCGCCCTTGGCGATCCCGACCGCGAGGTTCACCGGAAGGTAGAAGTCCCCGAAGGGGACCGTGGCGCCGCCCGCGACCACCATGCTCGTGTTGATCTTGTCGGCTTCCTTGGTCATGCTGAAATTCGGCCCGGCGCCGATCTCGAACCCGCCCTTGAGCCGGTAGCCGGTGATCATGCCGATCGAGGTATTGAACTCGTCCTGCTCGACGCCGCCCACCAGGAGCACGAACTCCATCAGGGCCACGTTGCCGCCGGTCAGCGACACGATCTGGGTCTCGAACTGCCAGCCGAACTGGGTCATGATCGGCTCGAGGCCGCCCTTCTGCCGCATCTTGGCCACATCCCCCGTGAAGGTGGTGAAGCCGAACCGGGGCCCCATCAGGCTCTGGCGGGGGAGCTTCTTGACCTGCATGTCCTGCGGGACCTCGGGGGTGTCCTGGGTGGTCTGGGCCAGGACCGCGCCGGCCGACAGGCTCAGGGCCAGCATCGCGACGGAAAAAGTTGTACGGAACATGATCGACTCCATCAAAGGGTTCATTGATCATGCGTGGATCAACAATGCCCCTTTGTCCCCCCCCGCTCCGTACGACGGGTAGCGCAGGCAGGGGGCCGCGAGTACGTAGGAGCGGGTGGGCCCCGCTTTTGGCCGTCCGCGCGCTCCCCTATACTATCCCGCTCTGTACGCCGGGCCCGGGCACAGGTAGGCCGCCCCACCGGCTTCCGGCGACATTCGTTCTTTTTGGAGGATAAATGGCAGTGAACGAAAAGGCGGGGAAGGACACCTTGACCATCCGGGACAACCGGACGGGCAAAGACTACGAGGTGGACATCCTCGAAGGTGACGTCATCCGCGCGATGGACCTGAGGAAGATCAAGGTCAACGAGGATGATTTCGGCATGATGGCGTACGACCCCGCCTTCAGCAACACGGCAAATACGCGCAGCGCGATCACCTACATCGACGGCGACAAGGGCATACTGCGCTACCGGGGCTACCCGATCGAGCAGCTCGCGGAGCGCACGACGTTCCTCGAGGTGGCGTACCTGATCCTCAATGGAGAGCTGCCCAACCAGTCGCAGCTCGACACGTTCGTCCACGAGGTCACGTACCACACCTACGTGCACGAGAACATCGTGAAGGTGCTGGACGGTTTCCGGTACGACGCCCACGCGATGGGGATCCTGATCAGCTCGACGGCGGCGTTGTCCACGTTCTATCCGGACAGCAAGCAGATCCACGATCCGAAGTCGCGCTGGATCCAGATCATCCGCGCGATCGCGAAGACGCCGACGCTCGCGGCGTTCGCGTTCCGCAAGCAGCGCGGGCTGCCGTACGTGTATCCCGAAAACGAGCTCTCGTATTCGGCCAACTTCTTGAACATGCTGTTCCGGATCGGCGTGAAGGAATACAAGCCGAACCCGGTGCTCGAGCGCGCGCTGGACGTGCTGTTCATCCTTCACGCCGACCACGAACAAAACTGCTCGACCACCGCCATGCGGGTGATCGGCTCGTCCGAGTCGGATCCGTTCGCTGCCCTGGCCGGTGCACAGGCCGCGCTCTATGGCCCGCTGCATGGCGGCGCCA
>CAMCNM010000049.1 GCA_945876015.1 Gemmatimonas phototrophica | reverse complement strand
GGGAGGCAGGCGCTCGACGGGAAGTCCGTCCACCAGGTGGCGCTGACGCCCCTCGAGAAGACCTCCTATCGCACCGCCAAGCTGTGGATCGACGCGGGCGACTCGCTCCTGCGCAAAGTCGAGATCACAGAGGAGAACGGTTCGGTGCGCACGGTCAGGCTGCGGAGGGTCGAGCTCAACCCGAAGCTGGCCGAGGATGTCTTCCGCTTCACCCCGCCCGCTGGCGCCCAGGTCATCAGCCGGTGATGAGGCCGCTCCGGTGAGCACCACCGAGCGGCGACGGGACCTCCCCGTCTTCCCTCTGTCCCCCGATCCGATCCGTCCCGGCGTGAGCCGCGACGTCGAGGCGGTGCGCCTCGAGCTCGAGCCGGTCGGGCCGTACGGCGGTCCGCGCATCGCGCTCGTCACGCTCGGCTGCGACAAGAACACGGTGGACTCCGAGCGCATCATGGCGACGTTGATCGGGCACGGCGCGCGCGTGTCGAGCGATCCCGAGGGCGCTGACGTGGTCGTGATCAACACCTGCGGGTTCATCCAGGCGGCGAAGGAGGAGTCGATCGAGACGATCCTCCAGGCGTGCGGGATGAAGGAGCGGGGCGAGATCCGCGCGGTGGTCGCGGTGGGCTGCATGGTGCAGCGTTATCAGGAGGAGCTCGAGCGGGAGATCCCGGAGGTCGATCTCTACCTCGGGCTAACCGGCCTCTCGACCCTGGTGCCCGAGCTGCGGAGCCGCGGGCTCCTTCCCGAGACGTCCGTGCCGCTCATGGAGCAGCCGCTCCGCGTGCTCTCGACCGAGACCAAGCACACCTCGTTCCTCAAGATCAGCGAGGGGTGCGACCACACCTGCGCATTCTGCGCGATCCCGCTCATGCGCGGGTTGCACCGCTCCGCTCCGGTGGAGGATCTGGTGCGCGAGGCCGCCGCGATGGCGCGCCAGGGCGTGCGCGAGATCAACATCGTCAGCCAGGACACGACCTGGTACGGCCGCGACCAGCGCCGCAAGGAGCCGGGCGCGGCGCTGCTCGCCGATCTGCTCGAAGCGCTGCTCGAGCGCACCGGGATCGACTGGTACCGCCTGTTCTACATGTATCCCTCGGGCATCACGCAGCCCATGGTGGAGCTGCTCGCGAAGGCCTCGTCGCGCACCCAGGGCTCGCGCATTCTGCCCTACCTCGACATGCCGCTCCAGCACGGCAGCGACCGGATCCTGGCCGCGATGCGCCGCCCCGAGCGGCAGCACACGATCCGCGAGCGCGTGGGCTGGCTACGGGACGCGATCCCCGGCCTGACGCTCCGGACCACCGTGATCGTGGGTTTCCCCGGCGAGACCGACGAGGACTTCCGCACCATGCTCGACCTGCTCGAGGAGATCCGCTTCGAGCGGGTCGGCGCGTTCGCGTATTCCCCCGAGGACGACACCCCGGCCGCGCTGATGGCCGATCAGGTGCCCGAGACGGTCCGGCGCGAGCGGCTCGAGGAGCTGCTCGACGTGCAGCGCATGATCTCGCTCGAGAAGAATCTCGAGATGGTCGGCGCGGTACAGACGGCCCTGGTGGACCGGGTCCTCGATGACGAGCCCGAGTTCGCGCTGTTGGCGCACACCACCGGGCAGGCGATCGACGTGGACGGCGCGACGTGGATCGTGCCCGAGGGCGCCGAAGGCGTCCGCCCGGGCGACTTCGTCCAGGTCGAGATCGTAGACGCGGGAGACCACGACCTGACCGGACGGGTGGTGGCGTGAGCGCCGATCTCTGGAGTCGCGCGCTAGCGGTGATTCCTGGGGGCGTGAACTCCCCGGTGCGCTCGTTCCGCGGCGTGGGCTCGACGCCGTTCTTCGTCGCGCGCGGCGAGGGGGCGTATCTGTGGGATACCGAAGGGCGGCGCTACGTGGACTACGTGCTCTCGTGGGGTCCGCTCATCCTGGGCCACGCGCCGCGCGTGGTGGTCGAGGCGTTGGCCGCGCAGCTGGCCCGCGGCACGAGCTACGGCACCCCCACCGAGGGAGAGGTCGAGCTCGCGGAGCGCATCGTCCGGTTGATGCCCTCGATCGAGATGGTACGTCTGGTGAACAGCGGGACCGAGGCGACCATCAGCGCTTTGCGCGTGGCGCGCGCCGCCACCGGTCGCGCGGGGATGCTCAAGTTCACTGGCTGCTACCACGGGCACGGCGACGCCTTCCTGGTGTCCGCGGGGAGCGGCGTCGCCACGCTCGGATTGCCCGACTCGCCCGGGGTGAGCAAGGGCGCCGCGGGCGACACCGGCGTGGCGCCGTTCAACGACCTCGACGCGGTCGAGGCCGTCTTCAAGCGGCAGGGTGACCAGATCGCCGCCGTGTTCGTCGAGCCGGTGATCGGCAACTCCGGTTTGATCGAGCCGATGCCCGGCTTTCTGCAGGGGCTCCGCGACATCACGCATCGCCACGGCGCGCTGCTCGTGTTCGACGAGGTGATGACCGGCTTCCGCGTCGCCCTCGGCGGCGCGCAGGCCCGCTTCGGCATCACGCCCGACCTGACGACGCTGGGCAAGGTGATCGGCGGCGGGCTGCCGGTCGGCGCGTACGGCGGTCGGCGCGATCTGATGGAGCGGGTGGCGCCCGCGGGGCCGGTCTACCAGGCGGGCACGCTTTCGGGCAATCCGCTCGCTACCGCCGCGGGGAACGCCCAGCTCGAATGGCTCGAGAAGAACGATCCGTACATGCGTCTCGAGCAGGTGGCGAAGAAAGTCGCCGACGGGATCGCCTCCGCCGCGCGCGACGCGGGCATCCCCGCGGTGGGCGCCGCGGTGGGCTCGATGTTCGGCGTGTTCTTCCGGGAGGGCGCGCCCCGCTCCTACGAGGAAGCCAAGACCTCCGACACGAAGGCGTTCGGGCGCTTCCATCGCGCGATGCTCGAGCGCGGGGTCTTCCTGGCACCGTCCGCGTTCGAGGCGGGGTTCGTCTCGACGGCGCACGGGGATGCGGAAGTGTCGTTCACGCTCGCCGCCGCGGCCGAGGCGGCTTCCGTGGCGGCGCGGGGCTGACATGAGGATCCCCGCGCTGCTCCTGCTGACGGCCGCGGCGCTCGCCGCGCCTGCGCCGGCGCGCGCCCAGAGCCTCGCGGACTTCGACTACGAGAACTTCTCGTTCCGTGGCTTCGGGCTCGAGGCGGGCTACATCTGGCCTGACAAGATCCAGCCGGCGCCGTCGTACGGCGTGCGCATGGACCTAGGATATCTGGGACCCGGGCTGCGCCTGACGCCATCGGTGACGTACTGGTCGTCGCGCATGAAGGGGTCGGAAGTAGCCCAGCTCGAGAACCGCGTGGACAGCTTGATCGCGCGCCAGCAAGGGGTCCCCTCGCCGGGCGTAGACCTGGGCACGATCGACTGGTCGGACGTGAACGTGGCGCTCGATGCGCACGTGGTGTGGCGGGTCCCGCTCGGTTTCCTCACTTTCCTGGGAGCGGGGGCGTCGGTCCATTTCCTGAACGGGGACGGCGCCGCGATCGCGGACACGTTCATCGAGGATCTCCTGGACTCCATTTCGGCGGGACTGGCCCTCCAGACGGGGCTCGAATACCCGGTGAATCGCCACATCCGGCTCTACGGCACCGGGCGGCTCGAGCTGCTCGAGGACATCCGTTATTCCGCCCTGCGGGGCGGGCTGCAGATCCAGTTCGGCGGCCCGGCTACGGGCGAGGAGCGTCAGCGATGACCGACCCGCGCCGCCCCGTCCGGCTCGGCGTGCTCGGCACGGGCGCCGTCAATCAGATCGTGCATATGCCGATCCTGACCGGCCGCCCCGACGTGGAGGTGGTCGCCGTCTCGGACGCGGACGTGCCCAAGGCCAAGGCGATCGCGGCGCGCTTCGGCGTGAAACGGGTGGTGAGCGATCAGCAGTTGCTCGAGGGCGATCTCGTGGACGGCGTGGTGATCTCGACCCCGAGCCACCTGCACGAAGAGCAGGCGATGGCCGCGCTCCGGGCCGGCAAGCATGTGCTGGTCGAGCGGCCGCTCGCGCTGACCGCGCGCGGCGTGGACCGTCTGCTCAAGACCGCGCGCAAAGCCGGGCGCGTGCTGATGGCGGGCATGAGCCACCGCTACCGGCCCGACGCCGCGGCGCTCGCGTCGTTCGTGGCGGGCGGCGAGCTGGGCCAGGTCTACCAGGTGCGCGGCAGCTGGCTCAACCGGAAGCTGCACCTGAACCGGCCGACCTGGCGCCAGAACAAAGCGCTCTCCGGCGGCGGCGCGCTGATGGATCTGGGCGTTCCGGCCCTCGACCTGTGCCTCTACATGATCGGCTATCCGCCCATCAAGCGAGTCAGCGCGGTTCTCGCGCGCGGGGCGTACGAGGTGGAGGACGCCGCCCTGGTGATGGCGACCACGGCGAAGGGGCTGGTGATCACGGTCGAGGTGAGCTGGAGCTTCTTCGGCAACGAGGATCGCCAGTTCTTCCGCGTCATGGGCAGCGAGGGATCGGGCTCGCTCCCGCCGCTCCAGGTCTTCAAGCAGCTGGGCGGACGGCCGCTCGACGCCACGCCGCAGCAGTCCCTGCCGCGCGCGGCCGAGAACCCGTATCACGCCGCCTATCGGAAGGAGCTGGACCTCTACATCCGCGCCATCGCGGGCGAGCGCGGCGTCCCGCTCCCGCAGGAGCAGTACGCGCTGATGAAGGTGATCGCAGCCGCCTACCGCTCCGCCGCCAAGGGTCGTGAGGTTGACGTCTGACCCGTCCGTCTAGATGGCCCCTGCCCGCGGGCCTGATCCTGCTCCTGTGTGCCGCCGCGCCACCCGTCCAGCAAGCCGCACCCGCTCCGCCACCCGCCGCGACCGCCGACAGTCTCGCTCCAGCTCCGCTCCAGGTCTTCCTCGTCACGTTCGGGCCAGGTACCCAGGTGTGGGAGCGCTTCGGCCACAACGCGCTCTGGATCCACGATCCCCAGGCGGGAACCGACCTCGCGTACAACTGGGGGATGTTCAGCTTCGACCAGGAGGGCTTCCTCGGCCGGCTGCTGCGCGGAACGATGATGTATTGGATGGCGCCGTTCAGGGTCCAGGCGATGATCGACTCCTACGTCGCGGCCGACCGGTCGATCTTCGTGCAGGAGCTGGCGCTCACGACGGACCAGAAGCTCGAGCTGCAGGCCGCGCTCGCGCTCAACGCGCTCCCCGAGAACATGTACTATCGGTACGACTACTATCAGGACAACTGCTCGACGCGCGTGCGTGACGCGCTGGACCAAGTCCTGGACGGTCGGGTGCGCACGGCTCTCGAGGGCGTGCCCACGGGGACGAGCTACCGGTTCCACACCCGCCGGCTGCTCCAGCCCATGCCGACGATGTACACGGGCATCCAGGTGGTCCTCGCCAGCAAGGCGGACCGCGAGATCGACCGGTGGAGGGAGGCGTTCCTCCCCATCAAGCTGATGGAAGGGATTCGCGAGGTGCGCGTGCCGGACGGTCTCGGCGGCGAGATGTCGCTCGTGATGAGCGAACGCGAGGTGTACCGCACGATGGGGCCGCCCGAAGCGACGTCCGTCCCGAGTCATCTCCGCTGGTACCTCGTGCCGGGACTCGCCCTCGCGCTCCTCCTGTTCCTGCTCGCGCATCCCTCCGGCTGGGCGCGGGTCCCGATGGTGGCGCTCGTCGCGGGATGGAGCGTCGTGGCGGGTCTCGCGGGCGTGGTTCTGCTCGGATCCTGGCTCTTCACCGACCACGTGTTCTGGTACCCGAACGCGAATCTGCTCCAGCTGAATCCGCTGTCGCTCGCGGTCGGGGTGCTCGCCCTGCCGGTGCTCATCCGCCCCGTGCCCGGACGGCGGCTCTACCGGTTGGCCGCTGTCGTGGCCGGGCTTTCCGCGCTCGGCCTCGTTCTGAACTTCGTGAACGCGCTGGACCAGCAGAACGGCGAGATCCTCGGCCTGACCGTGCCCGCCAACCTCGGGGTTCTGCTCGCGCTCGTCCGGTTGCGCCGCTCGGCGCGGAGCTTGGAGCCGGCGTGAACGAGCGCGCGAAGAGCGCGCTTCCTGTCGCGTCTGGGCTCCTGCTCGCGGCGAGCACTCCGCCCGCGCCTTCGCCCATTCTTCCATTCATTGCGCTCGTTCCCCTCGCGATCCTCCTGCGTCGGCTGCCGGACGACCCGCGCGGCGCGTTCGCGGCGGTCGGCGCGGGCATGGTGGCGGGCGCGCTGCAGCACGCGTGGGGGCTCCGCTGGTTGCCGTTCACGCTTGGCGCGGTGGCGGGGCCGGCGACGGGGTGGGTCGCGTTCGCCGCGGTGCTGGCGGTCCTGGCCGGGCTCACCGGCGTCGCGGCGTGGGCGACGCACCGTCTGACGGCGGGACCGAACGGGCTGCCGCCGGCGTTCGCGCTGCCGTTCGCGTGGGTGGGGCTCGAATGGGCGCTCGCGCACCTGCCGTTCGGGTTGGCGTTCCCGTGGACGCCCCTCGGTCTGGGCCTGGCTCGCTGGCCCGCGACGCTTGGCGTAGCCGAGCTGGTGGGAATCGGTGGCGTCACCGCGTGGCTCGCGCTGGTGAGCGGGCTGGTAGCGGAGGCGCTGGATACCGCGCCCGCGCGCGCGCTTCGCGCGGTGGGGTTGTGGGCCTGCGCACTCGTTCTCGCGTTCGCTCCGGTGTGGTGGGGCTACATGCGCGCGGCGCGCCTCGACGGGTTCGCGGCGTCCATGCCCGTCGGCCGGGTCACCGCGCTCGCGCTCGACGTGCCGCCCTCGGCGACCGATCCCGCATGGGCACGGACCTCCGTGGCCGCGGCCGAGCGCGCGCTGGCCAGCGTGGCACCGGGCTCCACCGATCTCGCCGTGCTGCCCGAGATGGTGCTCGCGCTCGACCCGAACACACCCGCAGGCAACGCGCTCGTCGAGCGCCTGCGCGTGCAGTCGGAGCGGATCGGAGCGCCGATCCTGGTGGGAGCGCTCGGCGGCGATGATGCGCGCGCGTTCAACTCGGCGATGCTGATCGGAGCGGACGGGATCGGCGCGTTCCGCGCCGACAAGCGCCGCCTGGTCCCCGGGGTCGAGCGGACGTCGGCCGTACATGCGCCCTGGCTCGCGCCCGTGGAGGCGGGAGGGTACGACGCGGGCGAGGGCTTTCCCGTGGCGCTCGCCGGCCCGCTCCGGGCCGGCGTCCTCATCTGCTACGAGGTCGCGTTCGGCGCCGACGCCCGCCGGCTGGTGCGGAACGGCGCCAACACGCTGGTTGCGCTCACGAGCGACGCCTGGTTCGGCGGCGGGAGCGGGGCTCGCTCCGCCGGGATCGCGCAGCAGATGGCCCATCTGACCGTCCGGGCCGTCGAGACCCGGACCAGCGCGGTGCGATCGTCCAACGGGGGACCGGCTGCCCTGATCGGTCCCAGCGGGCTTGAGCTGAGCCGCGCCGCCTGGCCGTCGGAGACCGCGGCCGCCGGAGTCGTTCCGGAGGCGCCCGTCCCGACCTTGTTCGTGCGCACCGGCGACGTGACCGGCCCCGTCGCGGCCATGTGCCTGGTCGCCCTCCTCGTCCTGACGATCCCCCGCCGGAGGCACGACTCTTCCATGTGACCCGGCTCGGAGATTCGTATCCATCAAATCCGAGTGAGAGGCTGCACCATGGGCAAGGGCGCGAGGAAGGAGAAGGAGCGGAACGAGGCCCGCGAGGCCGAGTCGGGAAACGGCAAGCCGAAAGGCGACGTGCGCGAGCTCATCGCCGGACTCAACGAAGACCTTTCCTGGGAGTTCAACGCGATCATCAGCTATCGGCTGTTCGCGTCCATGTGCAGCGGACCCTATCGGCAGGAGCTGAGGCAGTTCTTCGAGTCCGAGATCCCGGACGAGTTGGCCCACGCCATGTTCCTGGCGGATAAGATCGTCGCCTTCGGGGGGACCCCCATCACCGGTCCCGCCCCGGTCCAGATCACGACCGACAACCACCGCATGCTCGAGATCGCCCTCAAGGCCGAGCGGGACACCGTCCGGCGTTACACGGAGCGGGCGGAGCAGGCCGCGGCCCTCGGGGAGGTGGCGCTCAAGGTCCGTCTGGAGGACCTGATCGTGGACGAGACCCACCACGCCGAGGAGATCGACCGCATCCTCACCAACTGGAAGACCTGAGAAATCGCCTTTATATTCCCCCGGCTATGGTTCCCCGTCACGGGGAATCGGGCGGGCCGCGTCGCCGAAGGCGACGCGCGAGGTCCCCAGAGAGGGGGCCCCAGGCCCGCTTCGTGTCAGAGGAGGGGTTATGAAGGCCGGCATCCATCCCGAGATCAAAAAGACGACCATCGTGTGCGCATGCGGGAACCGCATCGACACGCTGTCCACTCAGGACGAGATCCACGTCGAAATCTGCTCGGTCTGCCATCCGTTCTATACGGGCAAGCAGCGCCTTGTGGACACCGCCGGACGGGTCGAGCGCTACAAGCGTAGGTACACGACGGCGGCGAAGAGCTGACCACCCAGGGCGAACCCGGTGGACATGCGACGGCCGGGGACCCGCGTTCCCGGCCGTTTCGCTTGGAGCCTCGGGCTGATCTCAATCGTATGAAACTGTGAGGACGGCCGCGCTGGACGAGCGGCTCGAGCTGCGCCTGGCCGAGGCCGAGCGCCGGTTCGGGCAGCTCGACGAGCAGTTGAGCGATCCGGCGGTCCACAGGGACCCGGATAAGCTCAGGACGCTGGGACAGGAGCGGTCCGCCCTCGAGCCGGTGGTTCGCGCCGGCGCCGAGCTGCGCAAAGTCGTGCACGATCTCGATCAGGCGCGCGAGGTCTTGAGCGACGGCGACCCCGACCTCAAGGAGCTCGCCCAGGACGAGGCGGCCGAGCTCGAGGGGAGGCTCGGCACGCTCGCGGTCCGGGTGCGCGAGCTGCTGATCCCCAAGGATCCCATGGAGGACCGGCCCGCGGTGGTCGAAGTTCGCGCGGGCACGGGCGGCGACGAGGCCGGGCTGTTCGCGTCCGAGCTGATGCGCATGTACAAGCGCTACGCCGAGATGCAGGGCTGGACCGTCGAGATGATGAGCGTCTCGGAGGGCATCCCCGGCTCGATCAAGGAAGCGATCTTCACGGTCCGCGGGCGGGGCGTGTACGGAAGGCTCCGCTACGAGTCCGGCGTGCACCGTGTGCAGCGCGTGCCCGCCACCGAGAGCCAGGGACGGATCCACACCTCGGCCGCGTCGGTCGCCGTACTGCCCGAGGCAGAGGAGGTGGACGTCGAGATCGCGGACAACGATCTGCGCATCGACGTGTTCCGCTCCTCGGGTCCGGGCGGCCAGTCGGTCAACACGACCGATTCGGCGGTGCGCATCACGCACCTTCCGACCGGGCTGGTCGTGAGCCAGCAGGACGAGAAGTCGCAGCACAAGAACAAGGCGAAGGCGCTCAAGGTGCTGCGCAGCCGTCTGCTCGATCTCAAGATCGCCCAGCAGGAAGCGGAGCGCGCGCGCGACCGGAAGACGCAGATCGGCACGGGCGACCGGTCGGCCAAGATCCGCACCTACAACTTCCCGCAGAGCCGGGTGACCGATCATCGCATCGGGCTCACGCTCCATCAGCTGCCGGCGGTGATGGGGGGCGACCTCGATGACCTGATCAACGCGCTCAGGCTCGCGGAGCAGGAGGAGCGGCTGGTCGGGACGGATTCGTGAGCGAGCCCGCGCGGGCCATCGCGGGAGGCGACGCGGCCCGCCGAGCCGAGGGGCCGTGGACCGTCTTGAGCCTGATCCTCTGGAGCGCGGACTACCTGGCGGAGAAGGGGGTCGAGCACGGCCGCCTCGATGCCGAGCACCTCCTGGCGCACGCGCTCGGCACGACGCGGCTACAGCTCTATCTGCAGTTCGACCGGCCGGTGAACGCGGGCGAGCTGGCGGTCTTCAAGCCGCTGCTGCTGCGCCGCGCGAAGCGGGAGCCGCTCCAGTACGTGATCGGACGGGCGGCCTTCCGCGAGCTGGAGTTGGCGGTCGATCGGCGCGTGCTCATCCCGCGCCCCGAGACCGAGGTGCTGGTGGACGTGGTGCTGGAGTGGGTCCGCTCCCGAGGAAGGGAGGACTATTCCGCGCTCGACCTCGGGACCGGAAGCGGGTGCATCGCGCTGTCGCTGCTGACCGAGGGGCCGTTCGCGCGGGTGGTC
>CAMCNM010000048.1 GCA_945876015.1 Gemmatimonas phototrophica | reverse complement strand
AGATGTCTGGATTCTTGAGCATCGTGTAGACGTAGCGCCCCTCCGAGAACAGGGACCGGCGCTTCTCCTCCTGGATCATGTACCGGATTTCCGTCGCATCGCCCGCACTGGCATACGTCACCAACGGCAGCTTGTCCGCCGTCCGGATCTGATTGACCAAGTCGATCGCAGCCTGGCCACCCGCGGCCTGGGCACGGATCAGGATCATCTCCCTCCAGTTCACGAGCGGCGTATCGGAGCCCTCTTCCGTGTAGCGCGCCGACAGCAGGCCGGCTGAGCCCTTGCCCGCGATGCTCGCACTGAAATGCTTGACGCGTGTATCCGCGACCGCGCCGGCCGTCACGCCCACCGCATTGTTCCAGGGCGCCGGACCGGCCGCCGTCCGAATCGGGATCCCGAGGTTTGTGACCGCCCGACCGTCGGGAAGGATCCCGAGGTTGGTCCACCCCGTGAAGGGGATGATCGCCGGCCAGACCGTGTTGTTCGCCGGATTCGGGATCGGGCTCTTCCACCAGTCGATCGGATCGTACAACTCCATGTACGTCCCGCTCGTGCCCGAGTACCAGGCGAAGTTCTGCCGGGCAGCCCCGGCCTCACGCGTGTTGTACGCCATGAAGTTGTTCAGGACCAGCGCTGCGTCCGCCGCGGCACCGGTCATGTCTCCCTTCATGTAGCGCGTCTGCGCACGGAGCCCATAGGCGAACTGCCTCGCGCTCGTGGCAATACCGTTCTGAACCGCGAAGTCACCCGCGGCGGTGATCTCGGCGATCGCCCGAGTCAGCATCGTCTCGGCCTGATCGAGCGTCGTGGCGGCCGTCTGCTTCGGGCCACCACTGAGCGACACCTCGCACAAATGCGAACCGAACGACGCGAGCACGGCGCCCTGATAGAGCGACGCGAGCGCCATGTACCGAGACCGGCTGGGCACCGCCTTCACGTCCCAGTCCTTCTCCAGCTTCGCGTAGAGATCGCGGGCGAACCGGATCGACTTGGAGTGCGCCGTGAAGCTCGGGCTACCCGGCTGGTAATCCGAATAGCCGCACGGTCCGCACAGATAGACCTCTCCGCTCGCCTCGCGCCCGAAGTTGTAGTAGTTCTGAGCGTCCCACCCGTCCTCGAAGTGCGCGATGAAGGTGTTCACGATGATCGCCGCATTGCCGGGATCCGTGAGCACCTCGTCCGTCAGCTGCGACGGGAGGTTCACTTCCATCAGGGACTCGCAGCCGCTCAGGGCCGCGACGGAGAGACCAAGCGCCAACACGGCACCCTTTCTCCAGCGTTGTATGAGCTTCTTCATGGTTTCGTTGATCCTGTGTTTTCGGCTATGGCAGTCGGGTGGGAGGGGTGGCACCATGCCACCCCTCCCCCGGTGGTCAGAAGGTCACGTCGAACCGCAGGTTGAACGTCGAAACCGGCGGGTCACTGCGGTGTCCGCCGTCGCCCTCGGCCGACCGGCCGAAGTCCACGTCCAGGATGGTCGCGTGCGGCCAGTTCAGCTCCTTCTGGGACGGATACACGCCCGTGCCCGTGTTCGACGCCCAGAGGACCGCCAGATCCGAGCCCGAGAACGTCAGCGAGGCGCGGTTGGCGCCGATGCGGCCGGCCCATGCATCCGGTATCTGGTAGCGGATGCCAACCTCACGCAGCTTCCAGAAGTCCCGGTCGTAATACGCCATCCCGCCCCACTGATCCAGGGCGTAGCCGTAGAAGTACATCGGATCGTCACGCAGCAGCATGCCGTAGGCGGTGTTGTAGCGATGGTGCCAGACGCTCATCTGGTCCTCGCCGATACCACCGAACTGACCGTCGACGAGTGCGGTGATCTGCAGCGTGTTGTGCACCGAGATGCGCGGAGAGATCGTCCACGAATACGGGCTGAACGACGGGCCCCAGAGGGCCCGCGTTCCGGTGACCGTCCCGCACTTGGCCTCCGGCCCGCCGAGCACCATGCCGTACTGCGAGGTCTTTTTGTCGGCTTGTTTTCCACCCGCCGCGATCGCCTCGGCAGGCAGCACGCCCGAGTCGCAGTACCCTTGGACCCGTCGGTTGAACAGGTCAACCTTGTCTCCCGTGGCATCGAGCTCTGCCCGCAGGAGAGTGTACTGTATCGCCCGATTCGGGTAGGGCCAGCCGATCCTGATGGCGCCAGTCCCCTGGCCGCCGTCGCTGCCCGGGTATTTACCGATGTCGGTGATCTCGTTCATCTTGTACGCGCCGGTCAGGCCCAGGTCGAACTGCACGTTCTCGCCCTGGAAGACGGCGGCGTCGAGAGTGGCTTCCCAGCCCCAGTTCTCGATCGTGCCCAGGTTCTGCTGTTGATCGCCGCCGCCGCCCAAGCTGGGTGCCAGGGCGATGCCGAGCAGGTTGTCCTTGTTCACCCTACGGTACCAACTGAACTCGCTCGAAATGCGACCCTCCAGCACGGAGGCGTCGAAGCCGACCTCGAGTTCGGTGCTCTTCTCGGGACCGACCGTGGGATTCCCAGTGCTGCCGGGGTTGATCGCCGACGTGCCGCCGGGTCCCGTAAAGGCGTTGAACGTATTCACGCCCGCCAGCGTGCTCGGCTGACGGCCGGCCTTACCCCACGCGCTGCGCACGCGGAACTCGTTCACGAACGAGAGCGGCCAGAAGCTCTCCTCGGAAAGCACCCAGGTGCCTGAGAACTTGGGATAGATCAGCGGATCGAAGTTCGAGCCGAACGTCGAGTTGTCATCGAACCGGACCGCGGCCGTCAGGAACAGCCGGTCGTTCCAGCCCAACTGCTCCTGCCCGTAGAAGCCGAGTGACTTGTTCTCCTCGTACTCATACGCGATCGCAGCGGCAGCAACCGGCGTCTGGTTGATCGTGGTCGACAGCGGCGAGGCGAACCCGTTACCGGTGTTGCGCCACAGCTCGCGCGTCTTGCTGTAGTATTGGCCACCGAACGACGTGGACGTGTTGATCGCGCCGAACTGCTTCGTGATCGTGGCCGACAGATCGATGCTGGCGTTCACGTCGGTCGGCTTCTCGAGCACGACCTGCCCCGTCGCCCGCTCTTGGATGATGTTCGCCTGACGGGTCTCGACCGGGTGGAGCCAGGTGTTCTTGTCCCATCCCTTGTCCATCCCGACGATCATGCGCGAGGAGAGCCAGCTGCCCGCCTTGAAGTTCAGCGTGCCGCTCCCGGTGAACCGGTCGTACTCCCTCGTCGAGATGATCGGCGATTGATCTGTGGGGAGGAACTGCTGAAAGCCCAGGTTGCGCGAGCAGTTCGGCGTCGACGCGCCCTTCACGGCGTCGGCGGCCTGTCGAGGCGAGCAGTATCCGAGTCCCCAGACTGCCTGGTCCCAGGTGCCGCCGCGCTGGCCCGCCTGCGCGTCGAAGCTCGTCGTGCCGGTCACGAACCCTGAAGAGACGTCGAGCGAGAACTGATCGGAGAACACCACGCTGATGTTCGCGCGCATCCGGTTGGCCTTGTCCCAATTGAAGAACGTCGGCCCCTCATCGCGGTCTCGGTTGCCGGACAGGAAGTACCGGATCCGGTCCGTGCCGCCGCGCACGTCGAGGTTGTAGCTGTAGCTCGGCCCGTACTGAAACAGGTTGTCCTGGGGCCAGCACGCTGCGCCGACCCGGCTCCCATCAGCCTGCAGCACGCCGCATGCGCCGTTGGGGGTATTGGTCCAGTAGGGATTATACGTCCCCGCGTCGAGCGCGTAGTCAATGTTGTGGTAGAAGCTGTAGGGCTCGATGGCCGAGATGTCGCCCACCGAGGCCTTGCCCGACGTGCCCTTGCACGGGAGAGCCGCCCCACTCGAGCACGCGAACATGGTCCCGATCTTGTCAAACGGAGCGCGGTTGAAGATCACACCCTGGGTGGCCGACAGGTTGAACGACGGAGCACCCTCCTTCCCCTTCTTCGTGATGATCTGGATCACGCCGGCCGACGCCTCGGTGCCGTACAGCGTCGCGGCCGCGGGTCCCTTGATGATCTCGACGCTCTCGATGTCCGCGGGGTTGAAATCGTCCAGCGGATTCGCCTTCCCGGCGCCCTGTGCCATCTGCGGACCGGCCGGGCCAGTGTTAATCCGGACGCCGTCCACGAACACGATCGGGTTCGAGCGCGCGCGGTTGAAGCTGCCGTTGCCGCGGATCGTGATGTCAGCGCCCTGACCGATGGCGCCGCCAGCACCCAGCGTCACGCCGGGAGCGCGGCCTCTGAGGAGACCCTTCACGTCACTCTGGACGCTGGTCTCGGTGATGCTCGATGCCGACACCGACAGCACGGAGTTGCCGATGGCGCGACGCTGCGTGCCGCCCGGCGTTCCGGTGACGATGATCTCGTCGAGGCCGAGAGCCTCTTCCGACAGAGTGAAGTCCTGCACCACCGTCTGGCCGGCGGTCACCGTGATCTGCGCGGTCACGGTCTTGTAGCCGATGCGCTGCGCAGTGACGGTGTGCGTGCCGACGGGCACGTTGAGCAGCAGATAGCGTCCGGTCGCCTGCGAGAGCGCGCCGATGCCGGTCCCGGTGATCGAGACCTGAACGGCGGACATCGGCTGATTGGAACCTTGATCGACCACCCGGCCCGTGACCTGCTGGGCGCCAACCTGGGTCGCTATGAAAAGAATTGCGGAGAGGGCGTAAAGACATTGCCGCGGTCGCATAGTTACTCCTGGAATAAAGGCTATGACATTCTTCATCGATATAATCACAAACCGACGCCGAGCGTGATTGAGAGACCCATCACAGAGCTGATCGGATCCAGACCCTGGGGCTCGACCCGGTTGACCGAAAGCTCGTGGAGCGCATCCTGATTGAAGTCGTTGAGCGGCGTGTAGTTCAGCTTGCCGGTCAGCCACCACATGATCCCGTCCGGCGAGTGCGCGCCGATCCGGAGGCCGCCCACGCCGGTGATGCCCGTCCCCCTCAACCGCTCGCCCTCGAACGTGTAGGGAACGCCCTCTTCGGCCATGTGCTTCGCGACCTGGCTCACAAGATAGAACTTGTGGCTGTAGACGGTGGTGCCACCGACACCACCGAAGGCGGCGACCGAAAGCCCGGTCTCGCCGTCACCCACCAACGCTCCTTCGACCTCGGCGCGATAGCGCCAGAAGTTGGTCACGGGAGTCGGATGGTGGTCATCCGTGTTCAGATAGTCCCAGCCGAGGTCCAGCACGAGGTCCACACGCTCCGCGAGCGGATAGGCCACGTCAACCGAGACAGACGGACCGAGCGTGAAGTAACTGGAACCTGTGGCCATCGGCGTAATGATACCGCCGTGGATCCTCCACTTCATCTGCGCGTGCGCGGGTTGCGCCGTGATTGCGAAGAGGAGGGTGAGAAGAAGAAATGGAGCCAAGCAGGTTGGACGAAGTCTTTGCAGCATGGGTCCTCCAGTGGTTCGGGACTTAATGACGACTCCACTTGAAACACTACAAAGCGCCCCGACGTCCATGGCATTGGACGACGGAGGGAACCGATTCGGGTCGAAAGCGCCCGGATAGAGCGGGTATACCATATGGTGGAGGGGCCTGGGCATGCAAGCTTTGAGTTTCGGCAAGGCTTATGATCTTTTTCACGAACCCCTCCCAGAGGCACCTCCTCAGGGCACCTCCCCGGAGGGAGACACCCGCCGCCCATGATGGAGCCGGGGGTGGATGACCCGGCCAAACAAGCATTCCGGCTGTCACGACTTTGTGAAACTCTTCACGAAGTCCTGCGTCCGATGCTCGCAGAACCCCTTCCGTTTTCCAGAAAGACGAAACCGGCCGCCCCCCTGAGGGAGCGACCGGCTTCTGGCCCAACTGATCCGCTTTCTGGCGGTCTAGTACATCCCGCCCATGCCGCCACCACCGGGCATGTGCCCACCGCCGCCGCCCTTCTCCTCCTCGGCCTTCTCCACCACGACCGCCTCGGTCGTCAGGAGCAGGCCGGCGATCGACGCGGCGTTCTGCAGCGCCGAGCGCACGACCTTGGTCGGGTCGATCACGCCGGCCTCGACCAGGTCCTCGTAGACGTCGGTCTGTGCGTTGTAGCCGAAGCCATAGCCCTTCGCCGCGCGAACCTTCTCGACGACGATCGAACCCTCGGCACCGGCGTTCATCGCGATCTGACGGATCGGAGCCTCGAGCGCGCGCCGCAAGATATCGACGCCGATCTGCTCGTCCGCGTGCTCGAGCTTGAACTTCTCGAGAGCCTTCTGCGCACGGAGCAGCGCGACGCCGCCGCCGGGAACGATCCCCTCTTCGACGGCCGCGCGGGTCGCGTGCAGCGCGTCCTCGACCAGAGCCTTCTTCTCCTTCATCTCGGTCTCGGTCGCGGCCCCGACATTGATCACGGCCACGCCGCCCGACAGCTTCGCGAGACGCTCCTGGAGCTTCTCCTTGTCGTAGTCGGACGTGCTCTTGTCGATCGCGACTTTGATCTCCTCGATGCGGCCCTTGATGTTGTCGGTCTCACCAGCGCCGTCGATGATCGTGGTGTTGTCCTTGTCGATCACGATGCGCTTCGCCGAGCCGAGGTCGGAAACGACCGCGTTCTCGAGCTTGAAGCCGACCTCGTCGGAGATGACCTGCCCGCCGGTCAGCACCGCGATGTCCTGCAGCATCGCCTTGCGGCGATCGCCGAAGCCGGGCGCCTTCACGGCGCAGACCTTCAGGGTGCCGCGCAGCTTGTTGACCACCAGCGTGGCCAGCGCCTCACCCTCGACCTCCTCGGAGATGATCAGGAGAGGACGCCCCATCTGGGCGACCTTCTAGAGGATCGGGAGGAGATCCTTCATCGACGAGATCTTCTTGTCGTGGATCAGCACGAGCGGATCGTCGAGCACCGCTTCCATCCGCTCGGGATCGGTCACGAAGTAGGGCGAGAGGTAGCCCCGGTCGAACTGCATGCCCTCGACCGTGTCGAGCGTGGTCTCGAGGCCGCGCGCCTCCTCGACCGTGATGACGCCGTCCTTGCCGACCTTCTCCATCGCGTCGGCGATCAGGTCGCCGATCTCGTGGTTGTTGTTGGCCGAGATGGCTCCGACCTGCGCGATCTCCTTCTTCCCCTTGGTGGCCTTGGAGAGCTTCTTCAGCTCGGCCACGACTTCCTCGACGGCCTTGTCGATGCCGCGGCGGATCCCCATCGGGTTCGTGCCGGCGGTCACGTTCTTGAGGCCCTCGCCGAAGATGGCCTGGGCCAGCACCGTGGCGGTGGTGGTCCCGTCACCCGCGACGTCGGAGGTCTTGGTCGCGACCTCCTTCACCATCTGGGCTCCCATGTTCTCGATCGGATCGGACAGCTCGATCTCCTTGGCCACGGACACGCCGTCCTTGGTCACCATCGGAGCGCCGAACTTCCGGTCGAGCACGACGTTCCGACCCTTGGGACCGAGCGTCACCTTCACCGCGCGGGCTAGCTTGTCCACGCCGGCCTTGAGGCGGGCCCGCGCTTCTACGTCGAACTCCAGTTCCTTGGCTGCCATGTGTCACTTCTCCTTAGATATGCTTCGCGTTACGCGTCGTGTGCGTTCGAAAGGGCGGTTAGCCCAGGATGGCGAGGACGTCCGACTCACGGAGGATCAGGTAGGACTCGCCGTCCACCGTCACTTCGGTCCCGCTGTACTTCCCGTACAGGACCCGGTCGCCCGCCTTCACGTCCGGAGCGATGCGCTCGCCCTGCTCGCTGACCTTGCCCGGCCCGGCCGCGATGATCTCGCCCTGCTGGGGCTTTTCCTTCGCGGTGTCCGGGATGTAGAGCCCGCCCCGCATCTGCTCAGCTTCCTCGAGGGGCCGCACGACGACACGGTCGTGGAGCGGCTGGATCTTCGTGGTGGCCTTGGTCTTTGTGGCCATGCTTCCCTACCTCCTGTGGCTGTGCCTGATGGTTCTGACAAGTTTTCTCTGTCCCGTCTTAGCACTCACTTACCCTGAGTGCTAACAGTTCAGAGGTGGAATCTAGGGCAGTCGGAATGGGTGTCAACGGGCTAGATTCTCCCCCCAATGCCGACTCTGAACGAGCTCCTCCACGCCGCCAGCCGGACCTTCGCGGTCGGGATCGACCTACTACCCGCCCCCCTCCGGGGGGAGGTGGAGACTGCCTATCTACTACTGAGGGTCTCCGACTACCTGGAGGACAACGAGTCGATGGAGCCGGCGCGGAAGGCCGGACTCCTGGAGGAATGGGCGCGGGTGCTCGATGGGTCCGGCTCCGCGGAGGCACTGAGCGGCCGGATCGGGCCCGCCGACGAGCCCACCCCGGACGCGCTGGTGGCCCGCAACATGGTCCAGGTGGTGGAGGCGTTCCGGGGCCTGAGGCCCGAGGCGCAAGCGATCGTCGGGCGCCACGTCCGCGACTCGAGCCGTGGGATGGCGCGCTGGGCGCTCCGCGGACCCGACCTCGCCGACGAAGCCGACCTCGACGACTACATGCACGAGGTGGCAGGCCGGGTCGGCTGGCTGCTCACCGAGCTGTTCGCGCTGGACATTCCGGCGGTCGTGGGGCGGCGTGACGAGATGATGGCGCTCGGACGCGAGTTCGGCCTCGGCCTACAGACCGTGAACGTGATCCGCGGCCTGCACGCCGACTGGCAACGCGGGTGGATCTACGTGCCGCGCTCCTTCGGGGGCGAAGCGCAGGGCGTGGCGGCGAACCGCGAAGGGGAGGCGTTGGCGCTGCTCGTCGCCAAGGCCGAGCGCCATCTCGATCACGCACGGAGCTATATCGTCGCGCTACCCCGCCGCTACCACGGTATCCGTCTCTTCTGTCTGCTGCCGTACCTGTTCGCCGTGCGGACGCTCGCGATCAGCCGCGGAAACGCGGCTGTGTTCAGCTCGGAGGTCAAGATCGAGCGGAGCGAGGTGTCGCGGATCGTGGGCGACGCTCGGATGTGGGGATGGTCGAACAGCTGGATCGAACGGACGGCACGAAGGCTCTCTACGTGAGTGCTCTCTCCGTCAACGTTCGAGTGGGGCACACATCGTTGCATCACGTGAATGGCGGCGACACTCCATCACGAACGCGCCACCAGCGACCGGTCTTGTGGGTCATCCTGATGGGGTGTCGCCGAACTGGCAGGGAGCTCAGGGACGATGCCCGAGCGAGCGATACGACGAAACGGCCCCCAAAACTGACCCATGAGCGTCGGCTCGGGTGGCTGCCCCTCGACACCCAGTGCGATCGGGCGCGTCCGGGACGGGTTCGCGGTGCCGAACAGATAGTCCCATATGCCGAAGAGCTTGTTGGAATAGTTGGTGTCGAAGTCTCGACGGTCCGTCGAGTGATGCATCCGATGGAATACCGGGCTGACCAGGATCGGGTAGAACCGCCCGTAGCTCCAGTCGAGATCCGCGTGCTGGACCGCGATGAGGAAGGACTGAACGAGCATTAACGGAAACCACATCGTGGGAGGAACGCCCAGAAGGATCAGAAGGATGACGTCGATGGTGCCCCACATGAGACGGGGCAATGGGTGCACCCGTGCCGAGGTAAGGAAGTTTATCTCCTCAGGCGCATGGTGTACGCTGTGAAATTGCCAAAGAAATGGGATGGAGTGCTCCGCACGGTGCGACCAGTAGCCGATGACGTCGGTGATCAGGACGTATAGAACGCCCACGACAAGGATCGGCAGGTCCCCCAAGAGTCCGATCCGCATGAAGCCCAGCTGATCCTGGACCGCACCCCAGATCAGCGAGGCTCCCAGCACGCGAAAAACCCCCGTGTCGTAGAACAGAGTGTAGGCGAGATCGTGTGCGAAAGACCGACGCCCGTAACGCGACGTGTCGGAGCCCTGGCGGCGCTCGAAATACCAGATCGGAATGAACAGCAGGACGATCGTCAACAGCGCGCGCGCGGTGTTGACGGCGATCTGCACGAGGTGCGCCGCGAGGATCCCTGCTTGATGAACCAGCCACGTCAAGATGAGGTCGCTCATCGAGCCCTCAGTACTCGTAGGTCTGCGGTCTGCCACCGGCCAAAAAACGCGCCACCCCGGCAAACAAGGAATCTAAGCGGCGCGCCACAGGCACACCACAAAGCAGGAGACCATGATCGTGCGTCGTCGTGGCGTTCAGGCACCAGGACCGCAGAGGGGGGAAAAGAAGGCGGGCCGGATTCGGAGCTGGGTGCTCC
>CAMCNM010000047.1 GCA_945876015.1 Gemmatimonas phototrophica | reverse complement strand
CTTGGCTGACACGCCGTCCACCAGCTCCTTGATCGTCCGCTCCGGATCCTTCACGAATTGCTGGTCGAGCAGGGTGCTCTCCTTGAACCACTTGGAGAGCTTCCCCTCGACGATCTTGGCGCGGATGTTCTCCGGCTTCCCTTCCTCGGCCACCTGCGCCATGTAGATCTGCCGCTCGCGCTCGACCTCGTCGGCCGGGATCTGATCCGAGCTCACCGCGATGGGAGCCGCCGACGCGATGTGCATGGCGAGGTCCCTGGCGAGCTGCTGGAACTCCGGGTTCTTGGCCACGAAGTCGGTCTCGGAGTTGAGCTCGACCATCACCGCGACCTTTCCGTTGTGATGGACGTAGGTGCCGACCGTGCCCTCGCTCGCCTTCCGCTCGGCGCGCTTGGCGGCCTTGGCCGCTCCGCGCGTGCGCAGCACGTCGATCGCCTTCTCGATGTCGCCCCCGGTCTCTTCGAGCGCCTTCTTGCATTCCATCATTCCGGCTCCGGTGCGGTCCCGGAGGGCCTTCACTTCCTGCGCGCTGATCGTCGCCATGGTGCTATCTGCTCCGTTCTTCATGGACTGTCGTGGTCATTCCCGCGCACATCTCGTTCCATCCTGTCGCCGGCCCTTCACCGCACCCCGAACCCGCAAGAAAAAGGAGGCGGCAGCCAGGAGGAGCGACCCGGGGTCGCTGTCCGGCTTCCGCCTCCCGATTCCCGCCCGCCGCGTTCCGCGCCGTGCGGGGATCTTTCGACTCGATGCGGGGCCGCTCCTACTCCTCCTCGGCCGCTTCGGTTTCCTCTTCGTCGCCCTCGCCCGTCTTCAGGTGCTGGGCGATGACCTCGGGACGGGGCCGCCGCTTGCGCCGCGGACGCCGCTTCGCCTTGTCGGCATCGCCGCCACCACCCTCGGTCGTCTTCTCGCCGGTCTCGGTGGAGTAGGTCGTGGCCTCGAGCTCCGCGACCCGCTGCCGCTCTTCCTCGGGAACCTCGCGGCGCGAAGCCTCGATGGAGTCCGCGATGGCGGCACTGATCAGGCTGACCGACCGGATCGCGTCGTCGTTGCCCGGGATCGGATAGTTGATCAGGTCGGGATCGGCGTTGGTATCGGCGATCGCGATGATCGGGATGCCCAACCGGTGGGCTTCCTTGACCGCGATGATCTCGCGCTTGGCGTCCACCACGAAGACCGCGCCGGGGAGCCGGCCCATGTCCTTCACGCCCGAGAGGTACTTGTTGAGCTTGATGCGCTCGCGCTCGAGGAGGAGACGCTCCTTCTTGGTGTAGAACTCGAAGGCGTTCTCCTCCTGCCCACGCTCCAGCTCCTTCAGGCGCCGAATCTGCTTCCGGATCGTCTGGAAGTTGGTAAGCATCCCGCCCAGCCAGCGCTCGGTCACGTAGAACGCGCCGCAGCGCTGAGCTTCCTGCTCGATGATCGGTCCCAGCTGCTTCTTGGTGCAGACGAAGAGGACGCGCTCACCACGCATGACCACGCCCCGCACTGCGGCCTGGGCGGCGAGGAGCCGGTCCAGGGTCTTACGCAGGTCGATGATGTGGATGCCGTTTTTCTCCGTGAAGATGTAGGGACGCATCTTCGGATTCCAACGGCGGGTCTGGTGCCCGAAGTGCACACCAGCTTCCAGCATTTGATTCAGCTCAACCTGCGGCATTCAAACCTCGTAGTGCATGGGGCCGATTTACGCCCCGGTCAATGTCACGGCGGGTAACCCCACGCCGTGTCCCGCAGTTCAGTCGAACCGTGTCGGTCTAACGCTTCGAGAACTGGAAGCGCTTTCTGGCTTTCGGACGGCCCGGCTTTTTGCGCTCGACCTTTCTCGGGTCGCGCGTGAGCATTCCCTTCTCGCGCAGCGGGCGCCGGTTCGCCTCGTCGTAGACGACGAGCGCGCGGGCCACGCCCATGCGCAGAGCGTCCGCCTGACCCATGAGTCCGCCGCCGGCCGCCAGGACGTGGACGTCGAAGCGCCCCTCGGCCTGAACGAGCTTCATGGGCTCCTCGATGCGGGTCTGGAGGCTCGGGCGGGGGAAGTACTCGGTCAGGGAGCGGCCGTTGATGAACCAGTCTCCCTTGCCGGGACGGAGAAGAACACGCGCGACCGCCGTCTTGCGGCGGCCCACGGTCTGAATCGGTTTCGTTGCGTCGGCCATGTCGTCAGATCTCGAGGGTTTCGGGCTTCTGCCCCTGGTGCGGGTGCTCGGTGCCCCGGTACACCTTGAGCTTCTTGAACATATTCTTTCCCAGCGCGGTCTTGGGCATCATGCCCTTGATCGCCATTTCGATCACCCGCTCCGGGTGGCTCGCCAGCATCCGCTTGTAGGGGATGAAGCGCTCGCCTCCCATGTAGCCGGAGTGGCGGAAGTATTCCTTCTGATCCGCCTTCTTGCCGGTCAGCTTCACCTGGGACGCGTTGACGACCACCACGTGGTCGCCCAAGTCGAGGTGGGGGGTGAACATCGGGTTATGCTTGCCGTGGAGGACGCGGGCCACCTCGGTCGCGAGACGACCGAGCGGCTTGTCGGCAGCGTCCACGATCCACCAGCGGCGCGTATAGTCGTCGGCTTTGGGCGTGTAGGTCTTCATGGGCACTCAAATCGTTAGGCAACAGAGATTTGAATGATATCTGGGGTTACCGGGGGTGTCAACCGGCGTAAATGGCGAAAAACCAGGGAGCGGAAGGGCGGGAGGAACAGGAAATCAGGGAAATTAGGGAGGGAAAATCGGGAGGGAGCGAGGGGAGCCCGCGAACCGGGGGCGGTGAATTGGTTGGGGGGGGTCCGCGCCACCGGGGCGCTCAGCGCCCCGCTATTCGTCGACGAAGGTTTCTAGGAAGCGTGCTCGTGACGCGTGCCGCAACCGCAGCAGCGCTTTCTCCTTGATCTGCCGGACCCTCTCTCGAGTGATGCCCAGCAGCGAGCCGATCTCCTCGAGCGTCATCGGCTCCGGATCATCCAGTCCAAAATAGAGCCGGAGAATCTTGGCCTCCCTCTCCTTCAAGGTCGCCAAGGCCTCTTCGATCGTATTCTTCAGCGCGTGCTCAAAGGCCTCGTCTTCCGGTCCCGGTGAATACTGGTCCGGTAGATAATCGAGCAGCCTGTTGTCCTCCCCCGGCGTGATCGGCGCATCGAGGGACAAATGGGACCGGCTGATCGCGAGCGTTCGCTCGACCTCCTCTTCCGAGATGCCGAGATCGGTCGCGATCTCCTCGACGGTCGCCTCCCGTCCGAGCTCCTGGAGCAGGGTCGAGCTGCGTCGGCCGATCCGGTGCAGGGCTCCCGCGCGGTTGAGCGGCACGCGCACGATGCGGCTCTGCTCAGCCAGCGCCTGGAGGATGGCCTGACGGATCCACCAGACCGCGTAGCTGATGAACTTGACGCCCTTCGTCTCGTCGAACTTATGGGCGGCGCGGATCATGCCGAGGTTGCCTTCGTTGATCAGATCGGAGAGAGGCACACCCTGGTTCTGATACTTCTTCGCCACCGAGACCACGAAGCGGAGGTGCGAGCGGACGAGCTTGTCGAGCGCCTCCGGGTCGGCCTTCCGGATCTGCTGCGCGAGTCGCACCTCTTCCGCGCGGTCGATCAGCGGGTACGCGCTGATCTCCTTGAGGTATTGGTCGAGAGACCCTTCCCTGAAGGCCCCGCGACGAGAGGTGAACGTCATCAGCAGATGAGGAGGTTGCGGCGTGCCCTGCGAACGAGCCGAACTAAACCTTGTGGGGGACAGAGCGCCGGCGCATGGCTAAGTCGACGCGCTGCATTGATGATCGGTAGGTTGGCGCGGATGCGCAACCACCCCCGTCGGGCGGCGCGGTGATCGCACGAGCGTACGGCGATTGACGCGCTCCGGTACGCGCGTCGAAGCGCGCGTCAACGAATCGGATGACCGACGCGATCCCAGCGCACCGCTTCGAGCCAGGGCATGGGACCGGATGACGTCGGATCGAACGAGTAGACGAACCAGGGCCGTCCGCGAATGGCGTCGCGATCGACGAACCCCCAGTACCGCGAGTCCTCGCTGTTGTCACGATTGTCGCCGAGCACTAAATAGCGCTGGGGTGGGACCACGAGCGGCCCCCAATTGTCGCGCGACGGATGGAATCCCTGGCGGCGCGTGCTGGCGATCAGGTGATTGGCCTGCCAGCTCATTCCGGGGTGGACCGCGTCGCCCTGGCTGTCGATGTAGCGGGCGTAGGGCTCCGTCAGCGGCTCCCCGTTCACGCGCAGCACCTTCCCCCGCATCTCCAGGGTGTCGCCGGCCACGCCTACGAGCCGCTTGACGTAATTCTTCGCGAGATCGTGGGGCGGGTTGAAGACGATCACGTCGCCGCGCCGGGGCTCGCGAAAGGCCGGGAGGTGAAGGTCCGTTCCGGGGATCTGGGCCCCGTAGACGGTCTTGTCCACCAGCAGGAAGTCACCGATGCGGAGGGTGTTCTCCATCGACCCGGTGGGGATCTTGAAGGCCTCCACCCCGAACGTGCGGACAACCAGGAAGAGGACGAACGCCGCCGCCAGGGTCTTCGTCCAATCCCAGCCGATCCTTCGAGGGTTCTCGTTCACACGCTCCTCCACTCCGCGTCTACGGGCCGCCGCCTCGATTCCCTTGCACCCGAATCAGCCGGACGGAAGTCTCTACGCCCGCACCGAAACGCAATTGCCGGACCACCGTCTCGGCCCTACTGAGTGTTGTCGATCTGCGCGCGCTGCAGTCGGCCGGAGTAGTCCACGTACCCCACCTTGGTCTCGGAATAGAAGTCGTAGACTTGCCACCCGCCCTCGCGGTGACCGTTGCCGGTCTGCTTCACGCCCCCGAACGGGAGGTGGGCTTCGGCCCCGATGGTCGGGGCGTTCACGTACGTAACGCCGTTGTCGAGTTCGTTGAGCGCCCGAAACGAGACGCTCACATCGGACGTGTAGATCGAGCTGGAGAGGCCGTAAGCGACCTCGTTGTTGATCTGGACCGCGTGATCGAAATCCTGGAAGGTCACGACCGAGAGCACGGGGCCGAAGATCTCCTCGTTCGCCATCCGACTGCCGGGACGCAGGTCGCCGACGATCGTGGGCTGGAAGAAGAAGCCGCCGTCGAATCCGTTTCCCTGGGGCCGTCCGCCGCCGCACAGGACCACGCCCTCGCTGCGCGCCACGTCCATGTAGCCGACCACCTTCCGGAGTGCCCGATCGTTGATCAGCGGGCCCACCTGGGTGTCCTCGACCAGGCCATCGCCCAGTCTGAGATCGTTGGCCCGGACGAGCAGCTGATCGAGGAACTCGCGCTCGATGTCCTGGTGGAGGAGCAGCCGGCTGGTGGCGGTGCAGCGCTGCCCGGTCGTGCCGAAAGCGCCCCATAACACACCCTCCAGAGCGAGCTCCAGGTCGGCGTCCGGCATCACGATCTGCGCGTTCTTGCCACCCATCTCGAGAGAAAGGCGCTTGTGCATCCGTCCGCACACCTCGCCGATCTTGCTGCCGGTCGCCGTCGATCCGGTGAACGAGATGAGGGGGATCTCCGGATGCGCGACGATCGCGGCTCCCACTTCTTCGCCCGATCCGTGAACGAGATTGACCACGTCCGGGGGCAGGCCGGCCTCGAGCAGGATCTCGACGAAGAGCGCACCGGTGTGTGGAACGTCCTCGGCGGGCTTGAACACGACGCTGTTTCCGCACGCCAGAGCGGGGAAGATCTTCCAGGTCGGGATCGCCATCGGGAAGTTGAACGGGGTGATAATCCCGCACACGCCGACCGGGCGGCGGAACGACATCGCCCACTTGTTCGGCAGCTCGGAGGGAACGGTGAACCCGGACGGCCGACGGCACTCGGCGGCGGCGTAGTACGCGGTGTCGATCCCCTCCTGGACGTCACCCCGGGTCTCGACCAGCGGCTTCCCCATCTCGCGCGTGGCGGCGCGGGCCAGCTCTTCCTTCCGTTTCGTGAGCAGATCCCCTGCTCTGCGGAGGACGTCGCCTCGGACCGGAGCCGGTGTCTTCCGCCAAACCTCGAATCCGCGCTGGGCCGCACGGACGGCCCCGTCCACATCTTCCTTTCCAGAGCGGGGGAAGTGTCCGATCAGATCGTCGGTGCGGGCGGGATTACGATTGTCGAAGTAGTCGCCCGTGAGAGGCGGGGTCCATTCCCCACCGATGAAATTCCGGAACTCGTGTGACATGCAGCCGTCGGGTCGAGGGGTGGATGCCGGAAGCTTCCCGGGCCGCTCGTGGATAAGCAAGTCTTGAACCGTACAATCGGCCCGTGCGCTTGGAGAGCCACCGGGGGGGGTCTATCTTTTGGTTGCCCCCCGTTTCAGCCAGACCCCCGATACCCCTGGGACCGTCCGGTGAGGCGTAACCCCTTCAGCTTCCTCGCCCTGGCCTTGGTGATGGCCGTGATGGCCACCACCGCGCGACGGATGCGTGATGGCGCCCAGGCAGCGGCGCAGACGTCCGAGGAGCAGGAAGCTGGCGTGCCCTGCCAGGAAACCTCGACCTGCGCAGAACACGGTGTGATCGACGCCACGATCGGCCCTCCGGTAGTCACCCTGGAGTACGCCGAAGCGTGCCGCGACGTGGCCTATCTGTGCACGGGCCTGGATTGGAGGGATGGCAGCGCGCGCGTCTTCCGTTGGAGCGAGACGACCCGACTGATCACCGTGCTCGTGCCGCTCCCCGCAGGCCCGCAATCGAGCGCGCGTGACGCTCAGCAGGCCGCCATGCGCGGCGTGCGGGCGTGGGACAAACACCCCTTCCCGATCCTGGTCGTGGATAAGGACCGGGGCCGCCCCATCGACATCACTGTGGAGTGGATGGGTGCGCCCCCCGGAAACCAGCTCGGGCTGACCAGCACCCGTTGGAGGCAGACCGGACAGAAGGCCACGCTCGAGGTCACCTCCTTCCGGCTCGCCCTGGCCAGCCCCTCCTCGGGGCGTCCTCTCGAGGCGCGTGACATCGAGCTCACGGCGGCGCACGAGATGGGGCACGCGCTGGGACTGCCCCACTCCGACCAGTCCCGCGACGTGATGTACCCGACCAACACCGCCACCACGCTCTCCGCCCGCGACTACCGGGCGATGGAGGCCCTCTACCGGCTTCCGAACGGGGTGGGGATCTGGCAGGGTCGGGACCCCACCCGCTACTAGTCCTCCCGGACCAGCCCGAAGCGCTCGATCTTCTTATATAGATTCGAGCGCGGCATGTCGATCTTCCGCGCGGTCTCCGACACGTTCCAGTCGTTCTCGCGCAGCTTCTGGAGAATGAAGGCCCGCTCGGCGGCCTCCTTGAACTCCCCGAAGGTCCCAGCCGCGAGGAGCTCTCCGCCCAGACCGCTGCCTCCCGCCGGTCCCCCCACGAGCAGATCCACGTCCTCCGTGCGGATGGTATCGCCGGCCGTGAGGATCAGCAGCCGCTCCACGGTGTTCCGCAGCTCCCGCACGTTCCCCGGCCACTCCATGGCCTCGAGGCGAAGCAGAGCCTCGGGGGTGAACCGCTTGGAGGGCATCCGCTCCGAGGTCATCCGATCCACGAAGTGCTGGACGAGCATCGGAATGTCCTCGCGTCGCTCGCGCAGCGGCGGGACCTGGATCGGCACGACGTTCAAGCGATAGAAGAGGTCCTCGCGAAAGCGCCCGGCGTCGATCTCCGCGGGAAGCTTCTTGTTGGTGGCGGCGACGATCCGCACGTCCACCTCGATCGCCTTGGATCCACCGACCCGCGTGACGACCCCTTCCTCGAGCGCGCGCAGGACCTTGGACTGGGCGGCCATCGACATGTCGCCTACCTCGTCCATGAACAGCGTGCCGCCGTCAGCCTGCTCGAACTTCCCCGCGAGCTCGGCCACGGCGCCGGTGAACGATCCCTTGATGTGGCCGAACAGCTCGGACTCGATCAGCTCGGCCGGGATCGCGGCGCAGTTGACCTCCACGAAGCGCGTGTCGGCGCGCGTGGAAAGCGTGTGGATGGCGCGGGCCACGAGCTCCTTCCCCGTGCCGTTCTCGCCCGTGATCAGGACGCGGGCATCGGTCGGGGCCACGCGCTCGATGCGCTCGACGACCTGACGGATCTGGAACGACGAGCCGACGATCCGGTGGCGCTGCTCGATCTCGCTCTTGAGCCGCTGCACGGAATCCGACAGCCCGCGCACGCGGAGGGCGTTCCGCAGCGTGACCAGGAGACGGTCGGTGTCGAGCGGCTTCTCGAGGAAATCGAACGCCCCACGGCGCGTCGCGTCCACCGCGGTGTCGATCGTTCCGTGACCGCTGATCATGACGACCAGCGCGTGCGGATCCTTGTCGCGGATCTTTCCCAACACCTCGAGACCGTCCATCCCCTGCATCTTCACGTCGAGGAAGACGGCGTCGGGACGGAACTGCTCGAAGCGGGTGAGCGCGTCGGGGCCGTCCACTGCCACCTGGACCTGATGGTCCTCGTACTCGAAGAGTTGACGGAGCGCTTCGCGGATCGATCCCTCGTCGTCAACGATCAGAAGCTTTGCCAAGCGCGCTCCTTCGAAGGTGGCCCCGGCGGGCCGGCCTTCACCGGCCGGCGACCAACACCAGCGAGTCGCCGCTCACCGACACGGAGTCGAGTCCGTTGGGCAGCGGGACCTGGAGCGCGTTCGCCGGCAGCCCACCGCCGCCCTTCCGCCCCAGAGCCGTCAGGACGGATGGGATCATGCGGTCCGGCAGGGGAATCCGCGCGGCCTCGATGTGCTTGACCCGGAAGGCGAGCGACTCCTTGCCGAACGGAACGAGGTCGCCGTCCATCCTGACCGCTACCGTATCGGGAAGCATTCCGACGACGGTCTCGAGGCTCGGCAGCTTCGGGAACGCCTTGGTGGCCACGCGCGCCGAAAGCGAGAGGTGACCGTCGTTCATCGTCACCTCGGGCTCGCTCACGCCCGAAGGGAAGAGCCCGGGAAGCGCGTAGCGCACGACGCTCGAGATCTCCGCGTCGCTCAGCGCCAGACGGTCGCCGCTCTTCCCCGCGCGAAAGGTCTCGAAGCGATCGAGGGCGGCGTCGGCGATCTCTGCGGACGCGGCCGGGGAGGAGCCATCGTCGGCCCCCGTGATACGTGCGGAGAGGCGCGGCCAGAGGAGCCACGCCCCGAGCCCGAGGGTCACGAGTGCCAGGAGCGCGAACCGGCCCGCGATGCTTCCCAGGCTAGCGCTCATCGGACCACCGGGAAGGCCCGCCGGAGCCGAGGGACGTCAACCCTCCCCCAACGGATAGCTCGACAGCAACGTGTACTGTGCGCCATCACGGGAGGTCTGGCTCCGCATGAGCTCGACGCTCTTGACCTGCACCGATCCGGCATAGGGAGGCTCCGCCAACATCTCGTCCAGACCGCGGAACGCTCCAGCTCCGTTCTCGCGCTCGACACGGCCAATGGTCAGGTGAGGATGGAAGGCCCGCGTCTCGCGCTCGAAACCCGCGTCGCCGAGCCCCCATTCCACGTCCTGCTTGAGACACCGCAGGGCGGGCGTCGGTTCGACACCGAGCCACAGCACGTTGGGGCGCCGGACGGTCGGGAACGCGCCGAAGCCGCTCAGGTCGGCGACGAACGGCGGACTTCCCGCGGCCACACGGGCGAGGATCAGCGCGACGAAGAGGCGCATGAGCGGATCGTCAGGATGCGCGAGCCGCGGTCTGGCGCGTGATGGTCGCGACGCCCTCGATGGCGCGCTCGACGTCCTCGACAGTCGAGCACCATCCGAGCGAAAAGCGAAGAGCACCCTGGTCGTCGGTGCCAAGCAGGCGATGGACTTCGGGCGCGCAGTGGAGCCCGGCGCGCGCCTGCACTTGGAACTCGCGGTCCAGCCGCTCCGAGAGGAGGGCCGGGTCCATCCGGTCATGCGTCATGGTGACGACCCCCGCTCCATCCAGGGCCAGAGGTGAGCGCACGCGCACGCCCGGGACCCTGCCGAGTCCCTCGTGGAGCCGCGCCTTGAGCGCGGTCTCGTCACCGTGGACGGCGTCGATCCCTCTGCCCAGCAAGTATTCGCAGCCGGCCAGAAGTCCTGCCAGACCCGGCGCGTTGCCGGTGCCCGCCTCGAGGTGATCGGGCATGGCGTCGGGCATCTCGCGCACGCGGGAGTCGCCGCCCGTGCCGCCGGTCAGGAGCGGCCGGACCTCCACCCCCTCCCGCATCCAGAGTCCCCCGGTGCCCGGGGGACCGAGCAGGCCCT
>CAMCNM010000046.1 GCA_945876015.1 Gemmatimonas phototrophica | reverse complement strand
GTCCCGCACGTAGTGGACGAAGATGTCCTCGAGGTAGTGCTTCGCCGTGGAGCGCCTCAGGTCATCGAGGGTGCCCGAAGCGAGCACCCGGCCCCTATGGATGATCGCGATCGTGTCGCACAGCTTCTCCGCCTCGCTCATGATGTGCGTGGAGAAGATGATCGTCTTCCCCTCCGCGCGGAGCGCGCGGATCACGTCCTGCATCTCGAGCGCGTTGATCACGTCCAGTCCCACCGTGGGCTCGTCGAAGATCAGGACCGGCGGATCGTGCACCACGGTGCGCGCGATCGAGACCTTCTGCTTCATACCGCTCGACAGCTTGTCCACACGCGCGTGCTGGAACTCGGTGATCCCGAAGCGGCCGACCAGATCCGCGACGCGGGCCTCGACCCGCTCCTTGGGATAGCGGTTCACCCGCGCGAAGAACTCGAGGGTCTCGCGTGCCGTCAGGCGCGGATAGAGGGCGGTGGAGGCCGAGTAGAACCCGAGGCTGGCGCGGACCGACTCCGGCGCGGCTACCAGATCGTGCCCCATCACCCGGGCGGAACCGCCGCTCGGTTGGAGCACGGTCGAGAGCATGCGCAGCGTGGTCGTCTTGCCTGCCCCATTCGCCCCGAGCAGCCCGAAAATCTCCCCCCGCCGACACTCGAAGCTCACCCCATCGACGGCGCGCACCTCGCCACGCGATTCGTCGTAGAACGTCTTGGTGAGGCCCTCCACCAGGACGGTGGGGTCCGCGGACGCGGTCGCGACCTCAGGAGTGAGCACGTCGCCTCGAGCGGAGGAAGCGCAGCAGGCTGCCGTCGTAGGATCCGATCAGGAACTCCTCGACCCGGAGGACCTTGCGCGCGAGGAGGAGGCAGAGCGCCACCATGACCAGCTCGACCAGGATCGCCTCGGCCACGAGCGGCCACAGGAACACGCCCCGCACCGCGTCGCGGATCATCATCGCCACGTTAACCACGGGGATCGCCGCGGTGGTGGCGGTCAGGGTGGTCTCGCTCCCCTGGCCGAGAAACATCACCGGGATGACCGCGAGCCAGTAGACCGGCGTCACCATGCCCTGGCCTTCCTTGAAGGTGCGCGCGAACGAGGCCAGGATCATCATCGCCGCGGCGAAGAAGAGCGCGAGCGCCACCGCGCCCACGATCATCACCGGGCACGCGAGCAGCGGGAGCTCGAACTGGAATTGCTCCCCCGCCCCGGCGAAGAGCGGACGCATCACCGCTCCCATCGAGAGGAACATCGCGGTCACGTTGAGCACCCCGGCGACCGCGCCGAGCGTGGCCACGTAGAGGTACTTGGCCGCCACGATCGAGCCGCGCGACGCCGCGACGGTCATCGTGGTCTCCCAGGTGGAGCGCTCGCGCTCGCCGGCGGTGGTGTCGACCGCGGGGATGAAGCACCCGAGCGCGACCATCACCACGAGGAAGAGCGGGAGCGTGCCCGAGAGCAGGCGTGTCCCCAGCTGCTGCTGCGTCGCGACGTCGCGGCCGGCGATCCGGAACCCATCGATCTCCTCGCGCGAGATCGCGAGGTCACGCGCCTGCCGGCTCAGCCAACGCTCGCGGTAGCGCTCGATGACGCCCTCGACGCGCTGGCGCGCTCGGCGGCTCCGCTCGAGCGAGCGATCGTAGGCGAGCTTGACCTCGAAGTTGTCCGCCGGCCCGTTGGTCTCTCCCGGGGCGAGAAACTCGGCGACGAGGTCCAGATCTCCGCGTCCGAGCCGCGCTTCGGACTCGCCCACCCGGCCGGACGCGTCCAGGACCTCCACCTCCTTCATCACGCGGAGTGAATCGAGGATCTCGCGATGCTCCGCCGGAAGGCCGTGAAGGGTGACGCGCGACCGCGCTCCCTCGGCGAGCCCCTCGGCGAACGTGAGCCCGGTGAACATGAGCCACAGCATCACCGGATAGAGGAAGATCGGGAGCAGCAGGCTGTTCAGGACGATGCTCCGCTCGCGCAGGGCGGAGCGCATCTCCTTCACATAGACGACGAGGATCTCGGAGCTGTGCACGGGCTGTCAGGAGGCGGCGCCCGAAGCGGGCGTCAGAGGGTGGGCGCGGGGTCGCCGAGGCGCCGGATCTCGTAGACGACCCAGGAGTTGCGCGGTACGTAACCCAGATCTCCCAGCTCGCCCCATGCGCGCGCAGGAGGGATCACGAGCTTCCGCTCCTCACCCACGCGCATCCCCTGGAGTCCCTCCATGACACCGTCGATCAGGAAGTCCTCTTCGAGCTCCACGGCGAGGGGCCCCTGGCCTTCGTTGGTGTCGAGCAGCTTCCCGTCCGGAAGCCAGCCCTTGTAGTCGATCAGGATCCTGGCGCCGGCGGGGGCCGGGGCACCCCTGCCCTTGTTGAGGACCTCGATGAAGAGGCCGGTTTCCGTCCGGTCCATCCTGGAGATGTCCACGCCGAGCGCCGGAGCGAAGTCCTCCGGAGGATCGGGGAGGTCCTCGCGGTTGCAGGCGCCGAGGGTGACGAGCAGGACGAGGGCTAGAGCGCGGGCTGACAGAACCGAATCCTCCGGACCTGAGTGAGCGGACGATACCCTCAAAGGATAGGCGGGTCAGGAGACCGCGTCGAGGAGACGACGGACTTCCTGCACCAGGTGGAGGCGCGGGAAGGGCTTGGCGATGAAGCCGTGCCCGGTCAGGCCCGGTGTCTGACTTCATCCCGGAACTTGTTCACGTCGTACGCGATCTCCTGCATCGCGTCGAGGGATCGCTCGTCCAACTGGCGCGCGATGTCGTCCCCGACCAGCCGGCGCAAGAACTAGAGGGGATGGTCGAGATCCCAATCGAGGAAGCGGTCCGGGCCGCGGTCCAGGTTCTGGAGGATGCGGAGGACCAGGTACGAATCGTCGAGCAGGCCGACCAGGCCCTGCGTCATCTCGGGAATCAGGTCCATCGGCTGCAGGAAATAGTGCTCGAGGTGGCCGAGCAGCGGCGAGACCACGGACTCGAGATGGCGCTCGCGCGCCTCCTGCTCCGCGCGCGCCAGGAACAGCGGCACGCTGTCGATGATCTCGACCGCGAGCGAGGCGGCGTCGAGGACCTCCGCGTCCGTCGCCTCCGGAAGCCGCTTGCGCGCGTAGCGCTCGAGCGACTGCGTTCCGCGCGTCTCGGCGCTGTCGATGACCGCCTGGATGTCAGCGAGGCTCACGCGATGCTTTCCTGGAAGGCCGACGGTACGGGGGAGCCAGCAGCCAAGGTAGGCCGGGCCGCCGGGCTCCGCACGGGTGCCGGACGGATCACCGCATCAGCTCCTGGAAGCGGGCTGCCAGCCGGGGGCCCGTCCCCTCGTCCTCGTGCTTGAAGAACACCCAGAGGCGCTCCCACTCCATCGCCCCGAGCCTGGCCGCCCAGTCCTCGAGCAGCGGTCCGGGATACTCGACCCGGCGCAGGCGGGCGTAACCCCAGTCCGCGGTGCGCACGAGCGGCGGATCCTTCTCCTCCTCCCCCGTATCCGCGGCGACGAGCGCCGCGTTCCGCTCGCGCAGGGCGTCGTAGACCTCCTCGTCGAACCAGGTCTTGTTCCTGAACTCGAACGACGCCCTGGTTTCGGCGGGGAGCAGCGCGAGGAAGCTCCGGAGCAGCGCCACATCCTTCTTGAGCCAGGGCGGGGTCTGGAACAGGATCGGGCCGAGCCGATCACCCAGGGCCGCACACGCTTCGAGCAGATAGGCCAACGAATCCGCGGCGTCCGGGCCGAGCTTGGCCTTGTGCGTGATGCGCTGCGAGGCCTTGATCACGAACGAGAACCCGGCGGGCACCTGCTCTCCCCATCCCTCCATGACTTCGCGCTTGGGCAGTCGATAGAAGGTGTTGTTCACCTCCACGCTGCTGAAGCGGTCGGCGTAGTAGGCCAGCATCGCGTCGGACTTCAGATCCGCTGGATAGAAGCTTCCCTTCCACTCCGGGTAGGACCAGCCGCTCGTGCCGATGTGGGTGATCATCCGGCCGGTACCGGCTCGGCTTTCGCGCGCTGCCGCTCCGCCCAGTCGCGCAGCCGCGGCGCGCCACCCCGGAACGAATAGGCCTCGTATCCCACGCGCTGCATCACCCCGGCCACGTGCGCGGCCTGCACGCCGTACTCGCAGTAGAGCACGTAGGTGCGCTCCTTCGAGAGCTCCTTCATGCGCTCGGCTACGTCGTGCGGGGCCTTGAGCTCCGCGCCGGGATAGTGCCAGGCGCGGAACTGGTGGGGCGAGCGACAGTCGAGCAAGACGGCGCCCGCGGGCACCTGATCGATGAAGAGGTAGGGCTCGACCAGGTCGGTCGAGCTCAGCCCGCGCAGATCGAGCACGCGCCGCTCGGCCACGGCCTTGGCGAGCAGAGAGAAATCGATCCGGGTTTCCTGGGCGGCCACGCGCTCGCACGAGGTGTGCGTGACGGGCTTGTCCGGCAGGATCGCGCAGTGCTCATGCACCCGCGCGCTGAGCGCGGCGGTGCCGATCTCCTCCGCGCGCTCGATGATCCACGACTTGTCGAAGCCGAGGAGCGGGCGGAATACCGGCAGCGTCGCCGCCGCGTCGATCGCGCGCAGATTGCCGAGCGTCTGCGACGAGACCTGACCGATCGCTTCCCCGGTCACGATCGCCTCGGCGGACAGCTCGGTGGCGACCGCCGCGGCCGCCCGGTACATCTGCCGCTTCAGCACGACCTGCCAGTAGCGCGGCTCGGACTTGGCGCGCAGATCGTCCACCACCGCGGCGAAGTCCACGACGTGGAGGCGCGGCCGGTCGCCGTAGCTGAACTCGTCCGCGAGCACCTTGGTGATCGACGCGACCATCCGCTCATACGCGTCGCCGGCCAAATTGCAGAACACATAGTCGAGCGACACGCCCCTGCGCAGGACGAGCCAGGCGGCGACAGGCGAGTCGAACCCTCCCGACATCAGGGCGACCGCCTTCCCCTCCACGCCCAACGGCAGCCCCCCGGCCCCCGCCACGCGACCGGTGAAGAGGAACGCCTCCTCGTCGCGCACCTCCACGTGGACGGTGATCTCGGGGTCGTCGAGATCCACCTGAGCATAGGGGTTTAGAGCGGCGCCGAGCCGCACGCACACGTCGCGCGAGCTGAACGGATGCCTTCCCACCCGTCGCGCGCGGACCGCGAACGTACGGTGGCTTCCGACCCGCTCGCGGAAGAGCTCGTGCCCGACCTCGACGATGCGGTCCATGTCCGGCGGCACTCGAGCCTCGACCCGGGAGACCGAGCTGATCCCGAACACGCCCGCGATCCGCGCGGCGGCCCCGGGGTGATCCGATTCGATCAGGAAGCGGTCCCATTTGTTCTGGAACGTCCACTCACCGCCCAGGCACCCGAGCGCATCCCTGAGGTTGCGCCCGAGCGTCTCCTGGAACCGTCGGCGCGTACGGCGCGCCTTGGTGGTGAGCTCCGAGGAGAGACGAACCAGGTAGAGTGGGGTCGCGGGGTCGGTCATGACCCATTCTAGCGGACCCCCTGCCGGGCGGGAACGCGACCCGGGCCCGCTACACGAGCATCGACACACCCATCGCGATCCCCATCGCGACCACGATCCAGCGCAGGGTGCCCTGATCCAGCTTCTGGACCATGTGGCCCGCCGCCCACCCGCCCACCAGAGAACTCGCCATCATCAGGATCGCCACCGACCAGACGATCACGCCGCTCCAGATGAAGCCGATCGCGGCCACCGCCTTGATCCCGAACACCAGGAGGTTCTTGAGCCCGTTGGCGTCGTGCAGGTCCATGATCCCGACGAACCGGAGCGTGATGAGCGTGAGGATGCCGATCCCGGCGCCGAAGTAGCCGCCGTAGATCGAGATCACGAAGAGCGAGACCATCGCCGCGCCGAGCCGCCGCTCCCCCGGAGCCAGCTGGGGGAGATGGCGGCGTATCAGGGGGTCGCACGCCTCGAGCACCGCCGAGCCGATCACGAGCCAGGGCGCGACCGTACGGAACGAGTCCGACGGGAGGGCGAGGAGGAGCGCCGCGCCCACGCCACCGCCGATCAGTGCCGGAATCCAGAGGAGGCCCCAGCCGTGCTGGCGCCGGATGCGCTCCCGGTAGCTCCAGGCGCCTCCGACCGAGCCGCTCAGGAGACCGAGCGTGTTGGTCGCGTTCGCGATCTGCTCGGGGAGCCCGACCCAGACGAGGATCGGGAACGAGAGGGTGGTCCCACCCCCCGCGATCGAATTGCCGGCCCCGGCGAGGAAGCCGGCTGCGAGGACGACGAAGAAGTGGAGTGGATCCGAGAGGACGTTCACGGGGCGGCAACCTAAGCGTGCCGCGCTCGAACCGCATCCTCCTACGACACGCTGGCACCCCGCCCCGAGCCGAGTCTATACTCGAAGGGCCAGGCGCATCCGAGGAACAGCGCCGATAGGCCCTTTACCCAATCGGGAGATCTAGATGCGCGCCAAGGCTCTGCCGGTTGTACTGCTCGCTCTGCTGCTCACCATCCCCGCGGCGGCCTCCGCCCAGGTTGGCGTCGGCGTCCGGGCCGGAACCACTGGACTCGGAGCGGATCTCGCCATCGCGGTCTCGCCCAACATCGTGCTTCGCGGAGGCCTGGGGATCCAGCCGGTCAACCCCAGCCTCATCCTGTCCGGCATCGACTTCGCGGTGAATCTGCCCGGGTCGTTCGCGCAGGCGGGGATCGAGCTGTTCCCGAGCGGCGGCGGCTTCCGCATCGGCGGCGGCGTCCTGTACAAGAAGGACGGCATCTCGATCAACGGCACGTTCACGGAAAGTCAGGAGATCGGCGGCACCACGTACACGCCCCAACAGCTCGGCACGATCACCGGCACCGCGACGACGGCCAAGAAATACGCTCCCTACGCGATGATCGGCTTCGGCAAGATCGCCTCGAGCGGGATCGGGCTGTTCCTCGACCTGGGCGCGGCGTTCGTGGGTGAGTCCACCCTCACCGTCTCGAACAACGGAACGTTCAAGGACAACGCCCAGTTCAAGCAGGACCTCGAAGAGGAGCGCGCCTCCTGGGAGGATGATCTCAACAAGTACAAGATCTATCCCATGGTGAACATCGGCCTGCGCATCGGCTTCGGAGGTTGAACGAAACGGGGGTGATGGGCGAGGTGCCCATCACCCCCGCGCAGTTCCCGCACCGCAGATGAGACCGATCCTCTGGTGGCTCGGCGTGCTCTTCGGGTTCCTGATCGCACGCTCGCTCGACGCCGCGTGGGTGATGTTCTTCTACGTCGGTGACCGCTCCTTCCCCTTCCCGATCCAGGCGACGTTGGACGCCCTGGGCCTGGCCGCGGCCGGGGTCGCCGCGGGCGTGGCCGCGCGCTGGCTGGCGGGCTGTACCGCGATCGGCGTGGGCCTCTGCCTGGCCCTCTCTCTGCTGTTCGCCACCGGCGTCGATCTCGCGCTCAGGATCGCGAACGAGCCCTGGTGGCACGAGGCGATCACGGCGCTGGTGATGGTGCCGGCCGCGGCGCTGGCGGGAGGGCTCCGTCCTCCGCGGCGCCGCCGCTCGTGAGGCCAATCACAAGGATAGTCTGATGCGGTTCCTGCTCCGGCTCATCATCACCGCCTGCGCGCTCTGGGTGGCGGTGCGCTTCGTTCCGGGGATCACCTGGACCGGCACTCCCCTCGGGCTGCTCGGCGTCGCGGTGGTCTTCGGGTTGGTCAACGCGCTGGTGCGGCCGCTGCTCGCGATGCTCACGTGTCCGCTCGTGATCCTCACGCTCGGGCTGTTCCTGCTCGTGTTGAACGCGCTGATGCTGTGGCTGACGGCGGCGTTGTCGATCGAGCTCGGGCTCGGCTTCGGCGTGGACGGCTTCGTTCCGGCGTTCGTGGGATCGTTGGTGGTGAGCATCACCAGCGCCGTGCTCAACGTCTTCGTCGGAACGAACCGACCCGCGAACGAGGAAGACTAGCGCTCAGCCGTCCGTCGGCAGGCGGTGGTATGCCCGGCCGAATCGGACGAGCGGGTCGCCCGACCCGACCTCGGAGCGCTCCACCAGCGCGTGAACAAGCCGGTGGTCACCGGCCTGGTCGATCCGCTCCACCCGGCAGCTCATGCGGACCAGTGCGTCCGTGATCAGCGGCACGCCTTCCAACGCGAAGGGTGACGCCCCCACCGGGTAGGAATCCGCGAACACGCTGGCCAGCCGCGCCTGTTCCGCGCCGAGGACGCTCACGCCGAAGGACGTGCCCAGCGGGATGAACGGGAGGATCTGCGCCGAGGGCCCGAGCGAGATCAGGACCATCGGCGGCTGGACCGAGATGGAGAGGAACGCGGTCACCGTGGTCGCGTGCACCTTCGCCTCGTCGCGCACCGCCGCCACCGCCACACCGCTAGCCCAGTGTGCGAGCGTCTCGCGGAAGCGGTCCGCGTCGATCATCCCGGGGCCCCGGCTGTCGGCTCGCGGGACGCGGGACGGGACGACACGCGGGGCGGGTGGTCGAATCCCGGACCGACCCGCATCGGCCGGTATGAGACCTCCCGCTCGGGCGTGATCATCAGCCACCATCCCACCGGGACGGGCTCCCACGCCGGATCCGCGCCGATACGCTCCGAGCTCACCAGCACCGCGCCCTCGCCGGGTTTGGCCGGGAGGATCCTGGCCGCGCCATCCTTCCACACGTAGTGGCCGCGCGCCACGTAGAGGGACTCCGCGCTCTCCACGGCCTCCGTGACGTAGCGACAGGCGATGGCCGACGCGCCATCGCACAACACCAGGTTCAAGTAGCTCGGCTCGCCGGGCGCGTGCTCCGCCGCGAGGTCCATCGCCCGATCGATCGCGCGATCGAGCGCCTCCGCCATCACCTCGAGACCGGACCCGTCGCCCGATCGCTCCATCTCGTCGAGGAACAGCGCGAACAGATGCTCGGAGTCGGTCGAGCCATGGATCGAGCTGAAGGCCCGGTCGCCGAGGCTGGCGAGGAGCGGGCGTCGGATGGCGTGGAAGCCGCCCACGTCGCCGTTGTGCATGAACGTGTAGCGGCCGTGCTTGAACGGGTGGCAGTTGGTCTCGCTCACCTCGAGCACCTGGGTCGCGGCGCGCACGTGCGCGAGGAAGCAGCCGCTCTCGGTGACGCGCGCCAGCTCGCGCAGGTTGCGGTTGCTCCAGGCCGGCGTGACCGCGCGGAAGACGGCCGACTCGGTCGAGCCCTCCACGTACCAGGCGAGCCCGAAACCGTCGCCGTTCAGGGGCTCCTCCCGCTCCTCGGAATGGTAGCTCTGGTGGATGAGCGAGTGGATCGGCTCGGTGATGAGGTGGGAGATCGGCAGCGCCTCACCGCGGTAAAAGGTGAATCGGCACAACGGATTTTCCCCCTTTTCGGGATAGACGAATACCCCCATTTCGAGGGTGGTTACACAAATTGCTTGATTCTTGGTACCCGCCGAGCCATATTAATGGCTGCGCGAGTGAAAAGCTGGGTTCGACCCGGTTTGCCAGAGGCCCTGGACGCTCCGTCCTGAGGCCTCTTTTTCATTTCGCGATGCAGCGACGGAATGGTTTCGTCGCAGGACGGAAGATGCGTGGCTGGTGCGGATTATCCCACCCCCCATCGTCCAAGACCAGACAGGGAGTTGGGTAATGCGTACCAAAGGCACCGTGAAGTGGTTCAATGATTCGAAGGGCTTCGGGTTCATCACTCCGGAGGATGGCTCGAAGGATTGCTTCGTCCACTTCTCGGCCATCCAGGGCAGCGGCTTCCGCACCCTGGCCGAAGGTGCGAAGGTCGAGTTCGACGTGGTGCAGGGCCAGAAAGGCCCGGCCGCCGAGAACGTGACCGTAACCGGCTGACGCAACGCGGGTTCGCCCGCGAAAACGGCCCCCGGGAGCGATCCCGGGGGCCGTTTTGTCTTTTCAGGGGTCAGGCTCAGCCCTCGTCCTCGCCCCTCAGCTCGATGTCCGCGCTGCCGTCCGCCTGATACGCCACCAGAACGGTCCACGGGCGGCAACAGACCGGGCAGTCCTCGATGTACCGCTGGCGCGACCCGCTCCCGGGATCGAGCTGGAGCGTGACCCATTCGCCGCAGTAGGGGCAGGACGCGTCGGCGCTCTCGGCAGCGTCGCCGTCCCCGAGCGGGAACTCCTCCTCGAGAGGATCGGGCCCGCCCCCGTTGCCGTCTATGGGCGGAAGCTCCTGACCGCAGCGTAACCGAGGGGCAGTCGGGGCACCTTCGCTCTCTCTAGGGCTGACGCGATCTTCCACGACATATGATCTCTGCTCCGATGCGGAAACGGGCTGCCTTCCTTTCCGGTCCCCT
>CAMCNM010000045.1 GCA_945876015.1 Gemmatimonas phototrophica | reverse complement strand
CAGAGCGAACGCGCCGTAGGTGAGCGGCCCGAGCGGCGCCTCGACGCCTCCGCACACCGCGGCGTCCACGTCCCCGGAGCGAATCAGGCGCCACGCGTCGCCCACCGCGATGGTACCCGACGCACAGCTCATCGCGTTGGTCGCATTGGGACCGGTGAACCCGAATTCGATCGCGACCTGGCAGCTCGCGGCGCCGCAGAACGCCGTCGTGGCCACGCGCGGATTCACGCTGCGCACGCCGCGCTGCAGGAAGTTCATGAACTCGATCTGCCCCTGCGCGAGCCCGCCGAGCGCGGAGCCGAACTGCACCCCGACACGCCCGGGATCGACCGAATCGGTGGGGAACGCGGCGTCGTCCAGGGCGGCGCGGGTCGCGGCGACCGCATACTGCGCGAACAGGTCGAGCCGGCGCGACAGATGGCGCTCCATGAAGTCGGTGGGCTCGAAGTCGTGCACCTGTGCCGCGATGGTCGTGCGGAAGGGAGAGGCGTCGAAGCGCGTCACCTTGGCCACCGGGGACCGTCCCGAGTGGAGCCCCGCCCAGAAGCGCTCGACGCCGATCCCAGAAGGCGTGATCGGCCCGATTCCGGTTACGACGACTCGTCTCGTAATCATGTGGAGCGGACCTCGGGAACGGGGTGATCCGTGGAGCCGGTGGCGGCGCGCCGCTCCGCTTCACGCGCGACTCCGGCGAGCGTGCGACCGGCGATCGCGCTGACGAAGTGCGGACCGATCACGGCGCTGGCGGCGAAGCTCCCGATCAGCGGCCACGGCGGCCCGCGCCACTCGTGCACGATTCGGATGTGCGAGCTGTTCTCGGCCAACGGGACCACCTCCCAGAGCACGTCCATTCCGGTCGTGATGCCGCGGACGTGCGTGTAGCTGACGGTTCGGCGTGAACGGTCGTTGGTCATCTCCGAGACCCACCATGTGGGCCAGCCCAACGGGCCGAACGACCGCCAGGCTGCCATCTCGACGAGGCCGGTCGCGTATCCGTCGCGGCGGGTGAACCGTACCCATCGATAATGCGAGAGGATGCGAGGCCACCCTTCCACGTCGGCCGCGACCTCGAAGCACACATCCGCCGGTGCACGCGCTACGTGCTCGTCAACCGTTCTCATCCGACCCTCTCCCCCGGTTGCACGATTTCGGTCCAGAACCGCCGCCCCAGCAGCGCGCGAGCCGGCGTCATGTCACCGGTCACTCCGATGATCATATCCGTCGCCCGCGGCGAGCGTCCGAGAACGGCGAGCGCCGCCCCTCGCAACGAGCGGCTCGCGAGGACGACTTCCACGCCACGCTGTACACGCAGCGGGGCGCGAAGCTCGCCGCGCAGCGCCCGTTGGTAGGGTGCGAGGTCGCGCGTCGCGGTTCGGCCGCGCCGAAGCGCTTCGTCGATCGTGTCGGCCGCCAGCTCCGCGGACCGGAGCGCGCGATAGATCCCCTGCCCCGTGAGCGGGTCGTAGTAGCCGGCGGCGTCCCCCACCAGAGCCACACCGTCGGAGACGGCGCGGCGGCTGGGCCAATCGAACGGACCGCTGGTCCACGGACCTTCCACGCGCGTCCCGAGCCGACGACCCACCAGCTGCTCGAACCGCTGCCGCGCGAACCCCTCGGGGTCGCCCGCCGCGGCGCGCCCCTCGGCCTCGGCGTCCACCACCATCGTGGCGTTCCAGCTGCGACCCTCGGCGTCCAGGGGAGCCAGGCCGACCGTGCCCCGCTGATCGAGGTGGAGCCGGCCGCGCGTCGGATCCGCATCGAAGCCTTCCACATGCATCGTGACGCTGAGCTTCCGCAGACGAGGCGGCCTGCGGTATGCGGCGATTCCGCGCGCGAGCGTCGAGCGGAGGCCGTCGGCTCCGACCACGATCCGCGCGATCTCGACGCAGGGTCCCCCGCCGTCACGGCGCACGATCACCCCAACGCGTCCCTCGGCGCTGCTGCCTGCGAGCCCGAGCACCCGGGCTCCCTCCTGGACCCGCACTCCCGCCTCGCGCGCCGCGTCCAGCAGCTCCGCGTCGAAGCGCGCGCGCGGGAGCGAGAGGCCGATGGCGCCGTTCGGAAAGCTGCCGGTCGCGACGCGCCCCGCACTCTCGAGCCTCCACCCGGCCAGGGCCGCCGGCCCGAGCGAGAGAACCCGCGCGAGCAGGCCGAGCCGCGCCAGCATCGCCACGGCGCCTGGATTCAAGCACTCGCCACACGCCTTCCCGCGCGGAAAATGCGCGCGGTCCAACAGCAGGACGCTCCATCCGCGCCGGGCCAGTAGCCGCGCGGTCGTGCTCCCCGCCGGGCCGCCACCGACCACGAGCACGTCGGCCGACGCGGTCATGGCTCGGCCTCCAGCACGAGGCGGAACGCGAGTCTCCGATGGACCCGCGGGCGGCGGAGACCTGCGCGCTCCGCCAACGCCATCAGCTCGTCGGGAGTGAAGGCGCGGCGCACGGACAGGGGTCCGTCGTGGCGCGTGATGCGATTGCCCCGCCACACGGTCATGGCCAGGGCACGCGCGCCGAACAGGGCAGCCTCGCTGCGCTCGAGATCGTTCACGATCACGAGCCGCCGCACGACCCGGGCCATCTCCCTGAGGAGGGCGACCGCCGCGTCCTCCCTGAAGTGGTGGAGGGTGAGCATCGTGTACGCGACATCGAAGGCGGCGTCGGGAAAGGGCAGCGAAAGGCCGTCACCCTGAACGACGCGCACCGAACCGGCCGACCCGCCCACCCTGCGAGCCGCGAGCTGCACGCTCTGCGCGTGGAGGTCGAGCGCCGTGACCCGCCAGCGCCGACCCCGTGCCGCGGCCCAGCGAGCGAGCGAAAGCGCTACTTCGGCGTTGCCCGCGCCCACGTCGAGGAGGCCCGTCTCTCCACGGTCGGCAAGGAACGGCGCGAGCGCGCGGCGCAGCGCCCAGTCGCCGCCCAGATACCGATTCACCGCCGCGACCTGCGCCAACGAATGCTCGAGCTCGGCCGGATCGTGGATCGGCTGGTCCAGGATCTCGAGGTCGTACGCTCGCTGCATGCGCGTGACCTACGCGGGCTCGATGTGGACCACGACCTCGCGCGCGCCCAGCTCGCTTCCGATCCGGCGCTCCACCTCGTCGGCGATCTCGTGCGCCCGCTTCACGTCCAGATCCGCCGCGACCGCGATGGTCACCTCCGCGAACATCTCGCCCGCGCGACCGCGCGACCGGATCCGGTACGCGGAGCTCACCTCGCCGATCGATTCGGCGACGCGCTGGATCCTGCTCGAGTCCACCGCGCGCTCGTCCACCAGCACCGGCACCGTCTCGCGGAGGATCCGCCATCCGGTCCGCGCGATCAGAATGGCCACCGCGATCGTGATCCAGGGATCCGCTTGAGGATAGCCGGCCCGGATCGCGATCAGCCCGGCGAGCACAGCCGCGCTCGTGAGCACGTCGGCGCCCGTGTGAGCGGCGTCCGCCACGAGGATGTCCGAGCCGAGCGCGCGCCCTCGGCGCGCCTCCCACGTCGATACGGCCATTCCTACCGCCATCGACATTGCTATCACGACCATGGCGAGGGGCGTGGCGCGCACGCCTTCCGGCGCATTCGAGGTCATCTGCGACACGGAGCGCTGGACGAGTTCGAACACCGTGATGGACAGGAATCCCACCAGCACCAGCGCACCCAACGTCTCGAACTTCTGATGCCCGTATGGATGATCCTCGTCGGGAGCCTGGCCGGCGAGCCGCGCGATCCAAAGCGCGAACACGTTGTTGGCGGCGTCCAACGAGGAGTGGACCGCCTCCGCGGCGACCGAGAGTGCATGGGACGAAATCAGCGCCGCCACCTTGAGGCCCAGGACGCCGAGGTTGAGCCAGAGCACGGTCCGCAGGGCCCGACGGACCTCGGCGCTGCACGACTCCCCGCTCGTCATCGGCCGTGCTCCGTGAACAGGTCGGCGCCCACCGCCAGGCGTTGGCTGCGAGACATCTGGCGATCCTGGAGCCCCTCCGAGAGGCCGATCGGATCTCCCAGGGCGACACGGAAGAGTGGCGCCCCGAACCCCTTTCCCACCAGCGGCCACGCGAAGTCCAGACGGGCGACCCGGCGCGAGCCCGCGGGAAATCCAAAGCGAAGGCCGGCTCCCAGCGCGCCCCGCCATCCCCTGTAGAGGCCGAAGGGGGTCGCGCCCGCCCAGGTTCGACCGGCGTCGGCGAGCAGGGTCACACCGAGGTCGAACGACTGCGGGTGCGGCCACCCGAGGTAGATCCGGTCCTCGAGGTTCACCACCACGCGCCGGCCTCCGGGGAAGTCGCCCTGGTCGAACCCCCGCACGCCGTTCACGCCCCCGAGCGTGAGCTGGAACGGCTGGGTCAGATTCCATCCGCCGGCGCCCGACGCGCGGGCAACGAACGTGTGGCGCGAGGCGCTCGGCGGCTGTCAGTAGATCTGTGCGGAGATTTCGCCGAGGGCGTCCTTCCATCCCCGGCCGGACACGCCACCCGAATGGATCTTGCGTCCCTCGGATCCTCCGTCGAACCGGATCAGGAACGCGCTGGGAGCCAACGCAGCCTGGATGCGGAGCCGCGCGTAGAGATCCTCCGGTTGAGCGACCCCCGCGGAAACCGCGGCCAGGCTCTTTCCGAGGGTGAGCGCCAGGTCGGTGCCGAGCGCTACGTCCTGCTCGCCCCGCAGGGCGTCGAGTCCACGGAAGCGCCCGAAGCCACGTTGCGCTGGCCCACGAGCAGGTTCACATGGGTGCCGGACGAATGCAGAGTCTGCGGGTGGATCGCTGCGATTGTCGCCGCATCCGCCGGCCTCGTGGCGCTGTAGTTCCCGTCCACCGCGACCTCGATCCCGCCCGGAAAGTCCGGAAACTGAAGGGTCTCGTTCGAGAAGCCCACGCCGAAGATCGTGAGATTGCCGGGAGATCCGATCCGGCCCGCCATCGTGACCTCGACGCGCTGCTCGTCGAGCGGAAGAAGCACGTGCGTGACCGAGCCCGGCATCCGGTCCCGACCCGCGCCCACGGAATACGAGAACGACGATGTCCGCCGCGCGAACACCTCGCGCCCCGCGAACCTGCCGACCTCGCCGACGAACGGGAACGTGAACGACTGCTCGATGATGTCACCCCCGCGCGTGCGGCCGAAAGCCACCCGGCTGTCCGTGCGCGTTCCGAGAAGGCGCGGGAGCTCCAGGCGAACGCCCGCGTCGGCCCTGCCGTCCCGATCATGGTAGAACGCGCCGACCAGAGCCCCTCGGCCCAGCATGTTCAGCTCGGTGACGTCGAACCGCTCGACGTGGAATCCCCCTTCCCCGCTGACCCCGAGATCCACGTGCGTAGTCCATTCGTCCTGGGTTTCGATCGTGACCTCCCAGGTTCCGTCGCTCTGGCGAACCGCCGATGCCTCCGAGCGAGCGATGAAGCGGTGATCGCGCAGCAGCCGCTCGGACTCCTGGACGAGGAGCGGGTCGTAGCAGTCTCCCTCGGCGAAGAGGAGCTCCCCACGGATGAACTGGGCGCGGGTGCGGACGTGGAGCCCGTTCACGAGTCGATAAGCCCAACGAAAGCGTCCTCCAGCCTCCAGCCGGTCGCCATCGAAGACGGAATGGTTCTCGATGACCACCCGGGAAACGACCCCTTGGGGGCAGGCCTGACCGGCCACGGGACCCGCGGCGGCACCCACAACGACCACCCTGGTCGCCCAGCGTCGCCATCAGATTATTGTTTGCCACAAGTTAGACTTGCCGGAGCCCGGGGGAAGCCGGAAACGCCCTATTTCACTAGATTGGCGGATTCCAGAATCGGACCACGGGGACCTGGGCATCGGCATCCAGACCCCTTCAGGGAGAACGCGGAAAGGTGGATCCACGCAGGCAAGCGGCCCTCGACTACCACTCGGAAGGACGGCCCGGCAAGATCGAAGTGGTGCCCACCAAACCGGTGGCCACCGCGGCCGAGCTGTCGCTCGCATATAGCCCGGGCGTCGCGGAGCCGTGCCGCGAAATCGCCAAGAATCCCGACGACGTCTTCAAGTATACGGCTCGCGGCAATCTCGTCGCGGTCGTGTCGAACGGGACGGCGGTGCTGGGGCTGGGCGATATCGGCCCGCTGGCCGCCAAGCCCGTGATGGAAGGCAAGGGCGTGCTCTTCAAGCGGTTCGCCGGGATCGACGTGTTCGACATCGAGGTGGCGTCGAAGGATCCCGACGAAGTGATCCGCTTCTGTCAGATGCTCGAGCCCACGGTCGGCGGCATCAATCTGGAGGACATCAGCGCGCCGGACTGCTTCCGGATCGAGACCGAGCTCAAGCGCACGATGGACATCCCGGTCTTCCACGACGACCAGCACGGCACCGCCATCATCGGCGGCGCCGCGCTGCTCAACGCGTGCGAGGTCACCGGCAAGAAGCTCGACAAGATCAAGGTGGTCTTCAGCGGCGCGGGAGCGAGCGCGATCTCGACCGCCACCCACCTGATCCGCATGGGCGTGAAGCGGGAGAACATCCTCATGTGCGACTCCAAGGGGGTCATCTACGAGGGCCGCGCCGCAGCGATGAACGAGTACAAGATGCCGTTCGCCGTGAAGACCGACCGCAGGACGCTGTCCGACGCGATGCTGGGAGCCGACGCGATCATCGGGCTATCCGTCGCGGGCCAGGTGAGCCAGGACATGGTCAAGTCGATGGCCAAGGATCCGATCGTCTTCGCGCTCGCGAATCCCGATCCCGAGATCCTGCCCGAGGAGGTCTACGCGGTTCGCGAGGACGCGATCACCGCGACGGGCCGCTCCGACTATCCCAATCAGGTCAACAACGTGCTGGGTTTCCCGTTCATCTTCCGCGGCGCGCTCGACGTGCGTGCGCGCACGGTCAACGAGGAGATGATGCTCGCAGCCACGTACGCGCTGGCCGAGCTGGCCCGCGAGGACGTGCCAGAGGCGGTGCGCTCGGCGTACGGGGGCGAGACGATCTCGTTCGGGCGGAAGTACCTGATCCCGAGGCCGTTCGACGGCCGCGTGCTCTTACACGTCGCTCCCGCGGTGGCCAAGGCCGCCATGGAGACCGGCGTGGCGCGCATCCAGCTCGACCTGAACGAGTACCGCGAGCGGCTCCGCGCCAGCCTCGGACCGGGCCGCGAGGTGATGCGCTGGATGACGACGCGCGCGCGGCAGCGACCGGCTCGCCTCGTGATCCCCGAGGGACACAACGAACGGGTCATCCGCGCGGCGGCCCAGATGGTGGAGGAGGGCGTCGCCCGGCCGATCCTGCTCGGTCGGCCGAGCACGGTGCGCGAGAAGGCCGAGGCGCTGGGCGTGGACCTCACCGGCGTGGATGTGATCTTCACGGTGGATGAGGAGGCGACGCGCGAGCGATACGCCGAGGACCTCAACCGGCGGCGCGCGCGAAAGGGCCTGACGCTGAACGAGGCCCGGCAGGACATGCTCAAACCGCTCACGTACGCGCTCCAGATGGTGAAGCTCGGCGACGCGGACGCCGTCCTCGCGGGCATCGAATCGAACTATCCGGAGGTGATCCGACCCGCGCTCCAGGTGATCGGCGTGGCGGAGGGAGTCGAGCGGGCGGCCGGTCTCTACATGCTGGCTTTCCCCCACCGTGAGCTGCTGTTCTTCGCGGATACCACGGTCAACATCATGCCCGACGCGGAAACGCTGGCGGATGTGGCCCTGTTGTCTGCGCGCTTCGTGCGGGATCTGGGGATCGAGCCCCGCGTGGCGATGATCTCGTTCTCGAACTTCGGCTCGGCACGCCACCCGGAGTCGGAGAAGGTGGCGGCGGCCGTGCAGATGGTGCGCGACCGCGATCCGGACCTGATGATCGACGGCGAGCTGCAGGCAGACACCGCCATCGACCTGGAGAAGCTGCGTGAAGTGTACGCCTTCAGCCGTCTCCAGGAGCCTGCGAACGTGCTCGTGTTCTCGAACCTCGCCGCCGCGAATGCCAGCTACAAGCTGCTCGATCGGCTTGGAGGAGCCGAGGTGATCGGACCGATTCTCCTGGGGATGGCCAAGCCCATCCACATCCTGCAGCGCGGGAGCACGGGACAGGACGTGCTCAACCTCGCGACCATCGCATCGGTGGACGCGCAGGCCAGGTCCATCCAGAATTCGGACCGTCCGGCACGCACAATCAAAAGTGGCGGGACTGCGAGTCCGGCCGCACGCTCTTCGATGAGGAGAGATAGATGACTACCAAGACAGCCAGCGCACCCTCGGTCAAGCACGGCCTCGAAGGCCAGGGCCTGGATCCCAAGGGAAAGATCCACTTCAATCTTTCCGTGCCGGCGCTGTACGAAGCCGCGCTTGCGAGGGGTGAGGGCAAGGTGACCGCGGGCGGCGGCTTCGCGGCGGTGACTTCGCCGCATACCGGCCGTTCGCCGAACGACAAGTTCTGCGTACGCGACGAATCCACCGACGCCACGATCGACTGGGGCAAGGTGAACGTCGCCACCGACACCGCGAAGTTCCGCGCTCTTCGGGACGACGCGATCGCGCACCTGAACGAGCAGAAGGAGCTCTTCGTGCGCGACGCCCGGGCCGGCGCGGATGCGGCCTTCGGGATCAGCGTGCGGATGATCACGCCGAACGCGTGGCAGAACCTGTTCGCCTACAACATGTTCCTGCGTCCACACGCCCACGAGATCACGGACAAGCCGGACTTCGTCATCCTGCACGCGCCGGAGATGAAGGCGGATCCAGCGAAGCACGGCACGCGCACCGAGACCGGAATTGTTCTGAGCTTCGCCGACAACATGGTCGTGATCTGCGGCACGCGGTACGCGGGCGAGATCAAGAAGTCGGTCTTCACGGTCCTCAACTACATCCTTCCGGAACGCGACGTCCTCCCGATGCACTGCTCGGCCAACGTCGGCCGCGACGGCGACGTCGCGCTCTTCTTCGGCCTGTCGGGAACCGGCAAGACCACGCTCTCGGCGGACCAGGAGCGCGGCCTGATCGGGGACGACGAGCACGGCTGGAGCGACCACGGCGTGTTCAACTTCGAGGGTGGCTGCTACGCGAAGACGATCAACCTGTCTCCCGAGGGGGAGCCCGAGATCTACGCCGCAACGCAGCGCTTCGGGACGGTCCTCGAGAACGTCGTGCTGCGCGAAGACACACGGGAGATCGACTTCGCGGATCAGTCCATCACCGAGAACACGCGCGCCAGCTATCCGATCCACTACATCCCGAACGCGGTACTCTCGGGGATCGGCGGCCACCCGCGTGAGGTCGTGTTCCTGACGGCCGACGCGTTCGGCGTCCTGCCTCCGATCGCGCGGCTCAGCCCCGAGCAGGCGATGTACTACTTCCTGTCCGGCTACACGGCCAAGGTCGCCGGAACCGAGCGTGGCGTGACGGAGCCCAAGGCGGCGTTCAGCAGCTGCTTCGGCGCGCCCTTCCTTCCGCGTCATCCGTCGGTCTACGCCGAGATGCTCGGCGAGCGGCTGCGGAAGCACAAGGCGCAGGTGTGGCTCCTCAACACCGGCTGGACCGGCGGCCCGTACGGCGTCGGCACGCGCATGAAGCTCGGCTACACGCGGGCCATGGTGCGCCACGCGCTGAGTGGGGCGCTCGACGACGTCGAGATGGTGGCCGATCCGGTCTTCGGGATCGACGTCCCCGTCGCGGTGCCGGACGTCCCGTCCGAGATCCTGCGTCCGCGCAACACCTGGAAGGACAAGGACGCGTACGACAAGCAGGCCGCGGAGCTCGCCCGGATGTTCGACGAGAACTTCGACAAGTACCGAGCGCACGTGGCACCCGCGGTGGCGAAGTCGGGTCCCACGCTGCGGTGACCGCTGTCACACAGCGTGAATGACCTCGAGAGGGGGCGGCTCCGGCCGCCCCCTTCTCTTTTCGAGCTGTTCCGGGTCTACCTCGAGATCTCGCTGCTCGGCTTCGGCGATCCCAACGGGCGGGAGCTGAGGTTTGCTCGCACTGCCCCAGTCGCTACGCGATCTGGCGCTTCCTCGACCGGACCACAACCAACCAGGCGGCGAGCCCGACCTGAGGGGCTCAGGGCCATACGCACATATACAGGAGAAGGGTTCGACCCAACGGGACCCTGACCAGGAAAGGTCCCATGCCGTCACTCAAATCGTTGGTACATATGGAGATAGGTCGGCGCAGAGAGGTCCGGACGTGCCCAGGGACGGGAGTGCCGTCCCATTTCCGGACAGTCTCCCCCAGCGGCGCCCCCTAGCTGCCCGTGGCAGAACCGCGTCTCGTCACGCTGGGCTGCGGAGAGCGAACGGAGCGATGAATAGCGACC
>CAMCNM010000044.1 GCA_945876015.1 Gemmatimonas phototrophica | reverse complement strand
GGATCAGATCATCAAGCGCATCACCAACGGCAAGACGGACGATGCGTCGAAGGGCGTCAACATCCAGCGCTACAAGGGACTGGGTGAGATGAACGCCGATCAGCTCTGGAAGACGACGATGGATCCGGAGGTCCGGACGGTCATGCAGGTACGCATCGAGGACGCCGCGATCGCGTCCATGCTCTTCGACCAGCTGATGGGTGAGGATGTCGAGCCGCGCCGGCAGTTCATCGAGAAGAATGCGCGGTACGTGAAGAACCTGGACATCTGAGGAGCGACTGCGTGGTCAGGACCCTTCTCGTTGTGCTGATCCTTCTGGCCCCCGGGTTCGATCTTCGCGCCCAGGATGTGATCGATCAGCGCGTCTCGATCCTGAGGGCGGCTGCGCTGCACGCCGCGCGCGTGGCCAGCGACGAGACCGGGCAGCGAGTGACGGTATTCGACGTGCATCCCTCGAGCGCATCGGCGGAAGATGCGCCCGGTCTGCAGGTGCTCGCCGCCGAGCTCGGAAGATCAGCCGCCAAGTTAGACGAGATCGTGACATGTGACGGAGTGGCCGCGTGCCGCTCGGTGGACGGCTCGCGCGCGGGGTTCGAGCTCTCGGGCGTGAGGCTTCAGGGAGAAGAGGGATCGGCGAGGCTGGAAACCTGGTTCCTGCAGGGACAGCCGGGGTCTCTCTCGCTGCGCGAGCGAGTCGATCAGGTTCACCTCGTCGGGTCCGACGGGGTCTGGAGCGTCGTGGACTTCAGGACCCTGCCGCCGCCCTGACCGTCAGGCAGTGCCGAGCAGATCCTCGAGTCCCACCAACCGGATCTGATCTTCTCGCGCCGCCCTTCGCGTCAGCTCCTCCCCCACGCCTCCGGCGTGGAAGACTACCTCCAGTCTCGATTCCCTTCCAAAGCCGTATCTGCTCTCTGCCAGAGCGCGCTCGATCGGCCCCATCGCTTCCTCCCCGACCGGACTGTGCTCCCAGCTGCAGCTGCCGTAGCAGACGGCCCCTCCCTTGAGGACGCCGGCCACGTCGAGCGCATAGCCTGGCCCCCACAGCGCTCCGGTCTCCCTGGCCGCTCCGGGGAGACGCTCGGCGTAGCGCGTCACGTACGCACGCGCGAGGTCGCCGAAGTGGAGGCGAATGTGATCGTCCAGAAAGGGCCGGATGCGGCGGGTCCACACGTCGGCGGACTGGCCGCGCTCGAGCTCGGTGAGGTTGGGCAGCACGAAGCGAAACCAGAACGCAAGGAATGGATCGGTCGGATGGTAGCGCCGGCTGCGCGACCCCTCGCGCGCGTCGAGCGACCGGCGGGTCTCGATGAGCCGGAGCTCCTCGAGGCGCGCGAGATACGGCGCGAGCTGACCGCTCGAACGGAAGTCGGTGACGGCGGTGGCGATCTCCCCCCATTCGCGCCGTCCCTGCGCGACGGCCAGCAGGATGCTCGCGTACCGCGCCGGGCTCTGGACGGTGCGTCGCAGCAGATCCGTACCCGCACGAAGCAGCGGTGCGTCCGGGTCGAGCATGATGCGGCGCAGGTTCGGGACGAGCCCCTCGTCCGGGTCGAGCCAGCGCGCGATGGCCGGCATCCCGCCGAGAGCGGCCCAACCGGCGATGCGGTCGCGGGCCGGCCACGCGCCGAGCGACGCGGTGATCTCGCGGTACGGCAGTGGGCCCAGCTCCAGATCCAGCGTCACCGCGTCCGCCAACGGACTCCGGGCACCGCCGAGCAAGCCGAGCGCCTCCGGATCGCTTCCCACGAGCACCAGATGGAAGGGAAGGGCGCGGGCTCGGATGCGCGCCCAGAACACCGAGAGCAGGGTGGGGAGGCGGGAGCGAGCCGCGAGCAGGTGCTCGACACCGTCTAGGACCAGAACCGTCTTCTCACGCGTCTTCTCGATCCGGTCCGCCAGCTGGTCCAGCAGGGCGGGCCAGTCCGCGCCGCCCTCGAGCTCTAGCCGCTCCGCCAGGAGGGCGCGATGGTCCGCGTCGGTGACGGGCGCGGCGACGTAGGCGAGATGGGTGCGCGCCGCGAGGGCCTGGGAGACGAGCGAGGTCGTCCCAACGCCCTCGGGGCCGCGCACGATGGTGAGCGCCGGGCCCAATCCATCGAGAACGCCGCCGAGTTGACAAATTTCCTCAGATCTCCCGGAGAACAAGGTCTTCGGCCTCGTTGACAGAATAAAATACGGTCCACAAGCACTACCACAAATCATATAGGCTAATAAAGATTATGTAATATCGTGGACCCCCGGCATTGTTCAAGGGGATCCGTCGAATCATTCTTCCACCATCAAAAACGCCGACCAGAGGCGATCGCTGCATTTCCCCGAGATCGGAACAGGAGGCAGGTACAAAATGACGCGCGTGATGACCCACAAACGGTACGATACGCTGGCGGCTGCGAAGGGCCCGGCCACGAACGGCAAAGACGCGAGCCGCACGAACCTCGAGGAGGTGTTCGGTCAGAACACCTTCAGCCTGGCCGAGATGCAGGCGCGGCTCCCGAAGCCGATCTACAAGGCGCTCATGCGCACGCTCGACCAGGGCTCGGAGCTCGAGCCCCAGATCGCGGACGCGGTCGCCGTCGCCATGAAGGAGTGGGCCCTGGAGAAGGGCGCCACCCACTATACGCACTGGTTCCAGCCGCTCACCGGGTTGACCGCCGAGAAGCACGACTCGTTCCTCGCGCCGAACGGCGACGGCACCGCGATCGCGGAGTTCGGCGGCAGGGAGCTCGTGCAGGGCGAGCCCGACGCTTCGTCGTTCCCGTCGGGCGGCCTGCGCGCCACGTTCGAGGCCCGCGGCTACACCGCTTGGGACGCGACCTCGCCCGCGTTCATCATCGAGAGCAAGAACGGCGCGCATCTCTCGATCCCGACCGCGTTCGCTTCTTGGACGGGTGAGACGCTCGACCAGAAGACCCCCCTTCTGCGCTCGATCCACGTGCTGCAGGAACAGGCCATGCGGGCGCTCAAGCTGTTCGGCACGCCCGCGAAGCGCGTGCGCGCGACGCTCGGACCGGAACAGGAGTACTTCCTGATCGACGAGCAGTTCTTCTACGCGCGCCCCGACCTCGTCGCCACGGGCCGGACGCTGTTCGGAGCGAAGCCTCCGCGCGGCCAGGAGCTCGAGGATCACTACTTCGGCTCGATTCCGGACCGCATCCTCGAGTACATGAACGAGGCGGAACTCGAGCTCTACAAGCTCGGCGTGCCGGTGAAGACGCGTCACAACGAGGTCGCTCCGTCGCAGTTCGAGTTGGCGCCGATCTACGAAGAGGCCAACATCGCGGCCGACCACCAGCAGCTGACGATGACCACGCTGCGCCGGGTGGCCCGGAAGTACGGCCTGGTCTGCCTGCTGCACGAGAAGCCGTTCGCCGGCATCAACGGTAGCGGCAAGCACCTTAACTGGTCGTTCGGCACCGAAGGCGCGAACCTGCTCGAGCCGGGCAACGATCCGCACGAGAACATGCAGTTCCTGTTCTTCTGCTCGGCCGTGTTGAAGGCGGTCGATCGGCATCAGGATCTGCTGCGCGTCTCCGTGGCGCACGCGGGGAACGACCACCGGCTCGGCGCGAACGAGGCTCCCCCGGCGATCATCTCGGTTTTCCTGGGCGATCAGCTCTCCGACATCTTCGAGCAGATCGAGAAGGCTGGGCGTGCCAAGACGAGCAAGCAGGGGGGCCTGATGGGTCTGGGCGTGAAGACGCTGCCGGCGCTGCCCAAGCACGCGGGCGACCGGAACCGGACGTCACCGTTCGCGTTCACCGGCAACAAGTTCGAGTTCCGCGCGCTGGGCTCGGGGCAGAGCATCTCGTTCTCCGCGACCGTGCTGAACACGATCGTCGCCGAGGCGATCGACGAGATGGTCACCAAGCTCGAGAAGGAGACGGCGAAGGGCGCCGGTATCGAGGACGCGCTGCGCAAGCTGCTCGCGGACGAGGTGCACAACTTCAAGCGCATCATCTTCAACGGCGACGGCTACACCGAGGAGTGGGTGAAGGAGGCCGAGAAGCGCGGCCTACTGAACATGCGCGCCACGATGGACGCGCTCCCCTCGCTGGTGCAGAAGAAGAACGTCGCGCTGTTCGAGAAGTACGGGGTCCTTTCGCGGCGTGAGCTCGAGAGTCGTCACGAGATCGCGCTCGACCAGTACTTCAAGACCGTGAACATCGAGGGCGAGACCGCGGCCGAGCTGGCAAGCACGATGATTCTGCCGGCGGCGACCCGCTATCTCAGCGATCTGCTGACGCTCGCGGAGCGCGCCAAGGGTGTCGGCGTGAAGACCGAGGGTCCGCTCGCGACCGCCAAGGCCGTGGGCGCCCTGGTGGACGAGCTGTCCGACAAGCTCGCCGGTCTGGTGAAGCAGAACGCCGCTCTGGGCGGGGACGACGTGCACTCGAAGGCCGAGCACATGTTCCACGACATCGTTCCGGGCATGCTGGCCGTGCGGTCCGCGGTGGACAAGCTCGAGAAGCTGGTGCCGGACGACTACTGGCCCATGCCGAAGTACCGCGAGATGCTGTTCGTCAAGTAACGACAGGGTTCAAGGACGTGGTCGGGGCCGGAAGCGGATGAAACGCTTCCGGCCCCACCCGTTCTGGCGTATAGTGGTTCCGAACGTTTCGTCCCTTCGCTCGAATTCCCCGAATCTCCAGAATGCCACGAACGCCGACCGCGGCGCTCCTCGCGCTCGCGACGCTCACGTCCGGCTGCCTGCCCGGCGGCCCAGGCGCCGTCACCGCGTCCCCGGTTCCTGGGCTCGAGGTGTCGGTGGACGAGTCGTTCTACGAGGTGGCGGGCCTCAACGCGCGCGACCTGAATCACGAGCTGTCGCGGCGCGGGCCGAGTCATGAAGGGCGTTCGTGGCAGGGGCAGACGGACTTCCGGGTGGCATACAGTTACTCGCTCGAGCGCGGGGCGGACGGCTGTCGGGCGGCCGAGCCGAGGGTGAGGGTCGGGCTGGTGACGACCCTGCCGCGTTGGAGGGATCGCGACGACGCCCCGGAGCGACTGCGGTCGGACTGGGACCTCTACTTGAGCCGACTCGAGGAGCACGAGGAAGGCCATCGCCGCATCGCGATCCTCGCCGGGCAGGAGCTGCTGGAGGACGTGTCCGCGCTCGAGGCGCCGGACTGCGAGGCGCTGCGCCGGACCGCGACCGAGGTGGCGGAGTCGTACCAGAAGATCGTCGCGCTGGAACAGAAGGGGTGGGACGAGGAGACCGCGCACGGCCTCGACGTGGGGAACTGAGGCGCGGGTCCGCGCGCTCGGTCAGTCCTCGTGGCGTCTCCGGCTGGCGCGGCCGACCATGGGACCGACCAGGCCTCCCACGGTGAGGCCGATCAGCGCGAATACGAGGATCGGCTGAATCACGGCGACGAGCGGGACACCGGCCCGCATCGCCTGGACCGCGGCCACCCCGCCGAACAGCGCGCCGCCGAGGACGATGCCGCGGAGGGTGTCGCGGAAAGTTGGGTCTGCCCTCATGGGTCCACTCGCTCCTCTTCGCCGCGCCGCGTCCACAGGATCGCGCGCTCCTTGACGGGATCCCCGGTCAGACGGGTCCAGGCTTCGCCGTAGCGCCGGAGCTGCTCGCGGTACGTCTGGCGCCGCATCGCGAAATCCGAGTCGCGGCCTTGATCGGTCTTGTAGTCCACGATCACCCATCCGTCCGGCTCGTGGAAGGCCAGATCGACGACCCCCTCGAGCCAGACCGAGTTCCCGATGTCCAGCGCGAACGGTACCTCCGCGAGTCGGCGCGTCGCCGCCTCCGCGCGTCGCCATAGCGCGGACTTCTTCACGGCCGCCACGGTGTCCATCAGCGCGGTCAGCTCGGTGGGCTCTCCGCCTTCCATGGGTCGGTCGAGCTCGACGAGGATTCCCCGCGCGATGGCGGTCAGTCGCCCTCCGGCGGCGCCGCGCGTGGCGGCCTCGAGCACCGCGTGGACCGCGCTGCCCCACTCGTAACCGCCGGGTCCGGAGGAGCCGGCCTGCGGCCGGCCCGGTCCGCGTGGTCCGTCCGGTGACACGTCTCCCTTCACGAGCTGGGTCACCGTTCTGAACGAATAGCCGGCGGCCCCGGCGGCCGCGCGGGCGCGTTCGGCGAGATTCGTCGCGGCGTCGAGCTCCGCGGACGTCCGATCCAACGGCAGCCGCTCCGGTGGAGCGCTCGGGGCGAGGGAGATCGGCGTTCCGTGGCTCTCGAGCCAATTCTCCAGCGGTTTCCACGGCGAGTTCTCGGCCTTCCTGGGCACTCGACTGACGATCAGCTCCTGACCCGCCCTCGTGACCGCCACGTACAGCAGTCGCAGCTCTTCGGCATCCCGAAACGACCGCTCTCGGGATTCCTTTTCTCCCCACCCGCGAGGCCGCGCGATCGTGCGCCGCTTGTCCGAGCGATCCCTGTCCTCGACGACTATCCACCCCCGAGCGCTGCCATCAACGCCACGTTCGATGGTGCGCTTGATCGGGTGGGTCATTCTGCCGTAGGGAGCGGCGAGGACCACGATGGGTGCCTCGAGGCCCTTCGCTTTGTGGAGATTCATCAAGCGGACGACATCACCGCGCCCCGGCTCCAGAGGGGCTTCTGCCTCCTCCTCGGCCAGCGCGGCGGCGAGGGCTTCGAGGGCTCCGGCCAGCGACGTATCGCCTTCCAGACCCGAGGCCCGCACCGCGTCGAGGGCGTAGGCGAGCGCTCCCGCGCGCAGGGACCCGAGGTCTCCGGCGGCGGCGTGGGGGAGCAGACCGAGATCATCGGCGATCATCGCGACCACGGCGTCCGCCGGGTTGCCGCGGGCGACCTCCCACCACGAGCGCATGCGCGCCAGGGCGGCTTCGACGGGGCCGCTGTCGGGGCCCGGCGTGCGCTCGGCCCGGCGAAGATCGAAGCCCCGGCCCGCCTCGCGATGGGCGAGGAGCTGCTCATGATCGACGCCGAAGAAGAGACCGATCAACACCCCGACGGTGAGCGATGCGTCCGACGGGTCGGACAGGGCGCTGAGAAGAAGGATCAGCTCGGACAGCTCGTGCTCGGCCCGCACCCCCGTGCCGGAGACCTGCACCGCGAGGCCGCGCGCTTCGCACGCGCGTGCCAGCCCGAGGAGCGGCTCCTTGCGTTTGGTGAGGATCAGGAAGTCGCCTGGCTTCCGCTCCCCGTTGGCGATCCGCCGTGCGACCCAGTCGGCGATCGCTTGAGACTCCCAGGGGCCCACCGTGTTGCGGTCGATGTGCCCCTCGAGCTGGGCCGTGAAATGGAACACCCCCTCTCTGGGCGCGGGCTCTGCGCGTGGTTGGGGATCGAGCGATGCGAAGCCGGCCTGGATTTCGTCACCGCGCTCAGGGAACCCGTGCGGCGGAGCGAACACGTCATTGACGATCGCCGCGATCGGTGGCCCGGACCGGAAGTTGGACGTCAGCCGCACCACCGCGCCGAACGATTCGAACCGTGCGCGGACGCGCGCGTAGAGGGCGATGTCGGCGCGTCGAAAGCGGTAGATGGACTGCTTCGGATCGCCCACGACGAAAAGCGCGCCGGGGCGAGGCTCCGCGTTCACCCAGTCCTCGGCGGCCTGGGGATCGGAAGCGAGGAGAAACAGGACCTCGGCCTGAAGTGGGTCGGTGTCCTGGAACTCGTCAACGAGAATGCGCTGCCAGCGGCGGCCAAGGGCGGCGCGGGCGCGTGGACTCTGACGGAGGAGGCGCGCGGCGAGAGACAGGAGGTCCTCGAAGTCCAGCCGGCCGGTGGCGCGTCGCTCCGCCGTCAGCGCGGCGGCCGCGTCCTTGGCGAAGCGCATCGCCGTTGGATAGCGATACGCCCACCATTGATCCAGCACGCGCTCCGCCGCTCCGCCGATCGCGAAGAACGCGTTGAACCGCTCGCACAGACCCTTGGCGGCCGCCTTGCCCTTGGTGTCGTCGGCCCAGCGCTTCTGGACGAGCTCCCACTCCGTGGAGACGGTACCCAGCGTGTCCAGGAGGAACCGGTCGTCCTTCCAGCGCCCGTGGCTGTGGCGCATCCGGTACAGCAGCGTGCGGACACGGAGCTGCATCTGATCCCATCCGTCCTCGGGCTCGACCCTCGGGATCATTCCCTCCGCGTCGCGCAGGAGCTGCTCGAGCGCGATACGGCACGCGGACACGTCGGCTGGATCGGGCGCCTGGACCGCCTCCGTGGGGAATTCGACGTCCGGAAACTCGCGCAGCTCCTCGTACAGGTCTCGCAGCTCGGCGGGCTTGAGGCCGATGCTCTCCAGCTCGCCGAGGATGGGATCCCCGTCTGCCACCAACCGCTCGATGTGGATGGACCAGAAGCGTCGCGCATCCGCGAGCGCTTCGGCGGCCGTCGTCTCCGCGAACGCAGGATCGATTCCGGCTTCGATCGGCCGCTCTCTCAGGAGCCGCGCACAGAACGCGTGGATCGTGCCCATGAACGCCTGGTCGATGTCCTCCAGGGCTCGGGAGATCAGCTCGAGCTCGCCGTGCGGCATGTCGCCCCGCGCCCGCTCCTTTTCCAGGGCCTCCTGGAAGCGCTGGCGCAGCTCGCTAGCTGCCTTGCGTGTGAACGTCACGGCCGCGATTTCCCGGACCTGCGCTCTGCCCGTCTGGACCAGCGCGACCATCCTCGTCACGAGCTCCCGGGTCTTGCCCGATCCGGCTCCCGCTTCGACCAGTAGATTCGTGTCGAGCCCGGTGGCGATGAGGGTCCGCGCGGCACGGTCCGGAAGTGTCGGGCGTTCCGGTGGGACCGGTGACGCTGGTTGGTCGAGTGCGAATCCGAGCTGCTCTTTGTCGCGGGCTTTCATTTGCGCTTGCCCCTGTCCTTGAACAGGCGCACAAGCTGGAAGCGCGCGTAGGGCTCGCTCTCGAAGTGCGCCTTCCCCCAGGCCGCTCGCGCCGAGTCCACCTTGCCGTACGTCCCCTCACGGACTCGGCAGACCGCCGCGAAATTGCAGAACCTGCAGTCGTTCGACTCCTCGGTGGGAAGGAAGAGTCCGTTCGCCACCACATCCAGCAGACGGTCCACCAGCGCGAGACCATCGCGCAGCTCTTCCCTGGTGAAACCCGCGCTGGTGTTCTCTCCTTTCTTGGTCGGGAAGTGGTACTCCATGCGATCGACCCGCTGGCCCGTGAGCCGCTCCGCGACCTCGGTGTAGAGGAGATGCTGGAGCCGCCGTCCGCCGTTCCAGACCGACGTGGTGCTGTGCCTGCCGGGCCAGCCGGTCTTGTAGTCGACCACCTGGATTCCGTCCGAAGGAAGGCGATCGACCCGGTCGATGGCGCCGCGAACGCGAATCCTCCCGCCCGACGGGAGCTCGATTTCGACCGGAGGCTGTCCCGCGTCGTCCCAGCCGAAGCGGAGCTCGGTCGCCTCCCAGGTCGGCAGGTCCCGTCGCACCATGTCCACGAAGGAGCGGACTTCGTCCACGAGCAGCACCATCTCACGCTCGAGCACCACCTGCGAGGGTGGAGGGACCTCGAGACGGGCGATCTCTGCCTCCTCGGTGAGGATCGAGAGCGCCCTCTCGAGGAACAGCGGGTCGGGCGGGGAGATGCCCTCGTCACTCGCCGCGCGAAGGGTTCGATCGTACACCGCGTGCAGCAGAGAGCCGAGCCGCAGCGCGTCCAGCCAGCGTTCGGGATCGAATGAAGGATCCTCCGGAGGCGATGCCCCCAGCACGTACTGGTAGAAGTAGCGCAGTGGGCACGTCCCGAGCGCTTCCAGGCGGGTGGAGGACAGGACGATCGAAGGATCGGTCCGCGGATCGATCCGGGTCCGGGGCGCGACCAGTCCATGGTGAGGTCCGATCGTGTCTCCGACGCTCGCCTCCGCTGCGGCCAGTCCGGCGTCGAGACCGGAGAACGAAGCGCGTACCGCGGCCCGACCGTCCCGCATCCGGCCGTCGCCCGCGAGTGCGCCCAGCCATACGTCCTCGACGTCGAGGCGGGCCGCTCCGGACGGAATGCGGGAAAGTGGATTGCCCAGCCGCCGAGCGAGATCCTCGAAGCCATCCGAGGGCCGCGACGCGATCAGCCGGTGGACCTGGAGGAGCTGAGGCGACGGTGTGAGCGTGCGGCCCTCGATCGGCTCCCACGCCGCGTAGCTGAGGGTGACCGATCCTTTCAGGCGCGCGAGCAGAGCGGCCATCCGGAACCGCCGCTCCTCGAGGCGGTCGCCGGAAGTCGGAAGGTCGTGCCTGGCGAGCGCGATCCGCTCCGGATCGAGCAGGATCGGATCCTGAGCACCCGTGCCCGGAAAGTGGCCCGCGTCCAGCCCG
>CAMCNM010000043.1 GCA_945876015.1 Gemmatimonas phototrophica | reverse complement strand
CCGGAAGCTGCTTGATGTCGGCCTGCGCTGCGTTCGTCGTCACCAGGCTATGAACCAGGCCTTGGATGTCCGTGCCCACATGCAGCTTCATCCCGAAATGCCAGTCCTTTCCCTTCCTGGTCTGCCGCATCTCCGGGTCCCGCTTCCCTTCTTGGTTCTTCGTCGAGCTCGGTGCCGCGATGATCGTCGCGTCCACGATCGTGCCCGCCTTCAGCAGCAGCCGCTTCTCTTCCAAGAGCTCACGCACCTCAATGAAGACCGCCTCCGTCAGGCCGTGGCCCTCCAACAGGCGCCGGAACCGCAGGATCGTCGTTTCGTCCGGGATCTTGTCCTCGCCCAGCTCCACCCCACGAACCGTCGGATCGATTCGCTGTCGTAGATCCCTGCCTCAGCGCCCGGGTCCGACAGATCGAACTACTGCTGCACGAAGTAGATCCGCAGCATCTTCTCCAGACCCAACGGATGGCGACCCTTACCGACCTTCGGGTAATGCGGCTCGATCAGCGCCTGCAGCCGCTCCCAGGGAATCACAGCGTCCATCTCGCCCAGAAACCGCTCGCGACGCGTCACCTTTCCCTTCGTGCTCCACACCAGGCCCGCGAACGTTCTCTGCTTCGCCATATATTCCCTCTCGGCTCAGGGGTGGCTTCAGCGACTACCAAAGATCGCTCGCGCAAAGCGCCCTGTGCAGAGCTTCCCTAGTCCACCAGCGCTCCGCAGGACACGATCACGCCCATCTGTTGTGACGACAGATGAACGTTGACGAAATACTCGGTGTCGTCGTCCAGCTGGGTGCCGATCGTGGCGACCACTCGCTTCTTGCCGTCGCCCTCGACACTGATCGCCGGATAGTCGGCTCCGCTTCCGACCACCGGTCCGTTCGACCCGCGCCTTCCTTGATGCACGTGCCAGGGGTGGGTCGCGCCCGGCGCCGCGCTCTCGATCTGCAGCGTGACCACCGTGCGGCCGAGCGAGGCCACCGCATTCGCGGTCCCCCGTACCTGATACCCGCTCGTCGGCGCGAGCTGAGCGCTGAAGTCCACGATTCCTTCCCCGCTTCCACCACCACCGCCCCCGCTCGCGCAGGCGGCGGACACGAGCGCGAGCGCGATCACCATTCCTCGTTTCATCTGAGCTTTCTCCCGGTTGCGTTGGATTCCGTGCGGAGCCATCGCATCCGCCGTGCCAGCGACGGTCATGGCCCCGGACGGTGTGGCGGCGTTATGCCTGGAGGCATGGGCTCAGTCAACGTGCAGGCCCGCATGCGGATCGTCGGCGAGTCTCCGTCCGAGATCCTGTTCCGCTACGACATTCGGCCCGCCACCACCCTCTTCCTGGTGATGAGCGTCGGGCTCGTGGCGGCGCTCCGCTTCATCCCATCCCCGCCGCGCTGGTTCGCCGCCGCGGTGATCGGGCTGTTCCTCCTGATCTGCGTGGTGGGCGCGTTCTGGCGGGAGGAGCTCGAGCTGAGCCTGGCGAGTGGGCGATGGAGGCGCCGCGCGGGATAGGTTGGCAAGGTGACGGAGACGTCCGGTGACCTGACCGAGATTCCCGAGGTTGCGCTCGAGCTCGCCCGTGCTGCGTCGAGCGAGGACTCGAGTCCGATCTGGAACGTCGAGATCCGGGCGCCGTCCTGGCCGAAAGCGGTGGTCCTCGCGTCGGAAACGAAGGAGGAGGACGGCTACGCACAGCTCGAGCGCTGGGCCAAGCTGCTCGAGTGCGACGCGGTGGACCGCACCGGTACCGAAGTGGTCCGCACCGCCCCCGGCGCGTGGAATGCGCCCCTCGCCCGGCGCGCCGCGCCCGAGGCGACCGCGGGTGGGTTTGCCGTGCGCGTGTCTGCCCATCCACCGCGCGGATCGCGCATCGTGGTCACCTCGGAGCGGGGGCGCCGCCGGGTCGTGATTCCCCCGACCGGCTACAGCGTGGGCACGGCCATTTTTGTCGCCTTCGGGGCGGTGTTCGGGGGTTTCGGAGGGCTCGCGGCCCTGGTGGGCGCGGGTGTGATCACGGGCGGGCGGGTGAACGGCGAGATGCCGGACGGGCCGGTCTGGTTCTTGGCGGCGCTCGGCTCGCTGTTCTTCCTGATCGGGATCTTGCTCGCCCTGGCGGCGCTGGTGGGCGGGAGAACGAGAGAATGGATCGAGGACGCTCCCGACCGGCTGGTGGTCGGCTCCTCGGGGATCGGTCTGACGTGGGGGAGAAAGACCTTGCTCAAGCGCGCGGTCGAAGGCGTGGACCTATCGGTGTCGCCCAACGCCACTTGGAGCAAGGTGGCCGCTCGTCGTGACGGACGCACCGGCCCCCCCGCCGGTGTCGATCGGGACGTGCGAATCCGCACCGACACGCGCGTGCTCCGGATCGGACGCTATCTCCCGGAAGCGGACCAGACCTAGCTGCGCGACACCCTCGACGCCATGGTCCGAGGGAGCTGACGGGTCAGTCCGGCGCGGGTGCGTCGGTCTCCGGCTTGTCGTTGCCGAGGTCGAAGACCTTGAACACGAGCGCGGCGGCGGCGGCTCCGGCGAGCTGGGGCAGGAACAAGACGATGGCGTCGGCCGGTCCGATCATGCCCATCACCAGCGCGCCGACCGAGACCGCGGGATTGAAGTGCCCACCCGAGAGACCTCCGATCGCATAGGCTCCCGCGAGCACCGTGAATCCGATCGCGAGTCCATAGTAGGAGTTGCCCTCGACGTCGCGCGCGGTGGCGACGTTCAACACCACGTACGCGAGCGCGAACGTGAACACGAACTCCCCGGCGACCGCCCTGGTGAGGTCCATGCTCGGAACGGTCAGCGGGCCGCCGCCCTTGAGCCAGAGCACGACGGAACCCGCCACGGCGGCCGCGACCGCCTGGAAGACCCAATAGCCGATCAACTCGTGGACGCTGGCCTTGCCGCGGATGAACACGGCGAGGGTGACGGCCGGGTTGTAGTGCGCGCCGGAGATGTGTCCGCCGGCGTAGACCATGACCATGTAGACCGCCGCGATGGCCCACGGTCCCAGGGCGCCCGACGCGCCGGGGTCAAGCGAGACCTGGCCGATCGTGAACACGAGAAAGAACGTTCCGATCGCTTCGACTACGAGCTTCCTGGTCATCACTGCTCCTCCGGGTTCTGGATGCGGCGCCCCCGCCCCCTCCCCAGGCTTCGCCTGTGGGCCCGGGTCCGCAGCGGACAAGATCGGGTCGAGGGCTCGGATTGCAAAGGCTACGGCGTGGGCGGCGCGGGGCTCGGGACGATCACGGTGGGACCGCCGAGCGGGCCGGGACTCGGGTATCGTGCGTCGCCGACCCGCACGGACAGGCCCCCCGGCGTGAGCCCGACGGCCCACACGGGGAAGCGCGACCACACGAGGTAGAACGCCACGTCGGGGCGGAGCCGAGCGGCGGCCACCGCCGCAGCCGCTTCTTCGGGCGTGACCCCCGCGCCGAGCTCGAGCGTCGGCAGCGCCCCGTCCATACCGACCCGTGCCCGCGGTGTCGCGAGCCAGTCGTGGGCCCCGAACAGAAAGCGGTCGGGTGTCTCCACGACCACGTCGGAGGCCAACGGGTCCGCGGGGAGGGGACCGACCATGATCGCCCTGGCCTCGGTGACCCCGGCCGACGCGAGCGCATTCCGCACGTCGCCCACCGCGGCGTGATGGAAGGCCATCATGAGGCCGATGTAGACGATTGCCGCCGTGCCGAGCGCGCGTGCCGCGCGGGTTCTTCCGACCGGCGTGAGCGGCCGCCCGAGTGCAGCCGTGGCCACGGCCGCCAGGACGAGGACGGTCCACGCGATCTTCCCGGTGAGCGGCACGACCGCAGTGCGGAGCACGACAGCGCTGGCCGCTCCGGCGAGCGCGAGCCATGCGGCGCTCGCGCCCCTCGACCGGGGCGCGGCGAGCGCCACCGCGCTCCCGAGCATGAGCCAAAGCCAGGGATCGCTGATGAACAGGCTGTCGCCGTAGCTCCACGACCCGTCGAACGGCAGCCACCAGCGCATGCCGTAGGTGTTCATCCAGTCGAGCGCCGGATGGGTGAGCACGCCGAGGTAGGAGAGGAGCAGCAGCGGTCCAAAGCGCGCCGGCGGAGCGTCCGGCGTTCGTCGCAGCCGCACGCCTCGGTCCCACGCCATGATCGCTCCGGCCACGAGCCAGGGTAGCACGATCAGCGCCGGCACTCCGTGCGTGATGCCCCGGCGGAAGGACATCGCGAACCACGAGCCCCGCACGAACGACAGCACGTCCACGTCGGGCGCGTTGGCCGCGATCACGAGCGTGGCGGTGGCGATCGGCGTCCGGCGATCGAGTCCGGTGCGCGCGAGCGCGGCACCGACCAGGGAGTGCGTGAGGTTATCGATCGGCGGTCCGGGGCCCCTGGCGAGATGGCCCCGTCCGGTCAGCCTCCGCCAGCAGGAGCGGCCACCGGCGCCGCCGGGATCTGCTTGATCACGACCTTGTTCGGCGTGAACAGCGGGACCAGGATGCGGTTGCGCTTCGCGTCGTAGCCGATGTCGGCGGGGCTATCGGCTTCTGCGTGCTCGAGCAGCTTCGAGGTCGCGCCCTGCCCGGTCACCACGTAGACCGCGCTGTCGCCCCAGCTCGAGAACGCGTATCCGCCGTCGTTCGTGAACACGATCCCGTCGAGCGCGCGCCCGGACGCGCCTGGAAGCACGACGCGGCGCTTGTTGTCGGGACCGAACTGGTAGATCTCGCCGCTGCCGAACGTGACCACGTAGCCGTCCTGGTCGTTGAACGCGATCCCGTTGGGATGCCCGAGCGAGTCGCCCTGCTGGAGCTTCGACGTCTGGCCGTCGGGGCTGAAGCGCCAGATCGCGTCCGTGCCCGAAGGGCTGAAGTCCGGGTTGAGGCCCGAGTCGGTCACGTAGAGCGTGCCGCTCACGTCCATGGCGATGTCGTTCAGGAACGTGGCACCCCGGAAGCAGATCTCGCCCGCGGGCGCGCCGCTCGTGCGCAAGAACCGCCGCACGCAGTCGATGTCCGCTACGTAGCGCGTGTCGCCCTTCACCGCGAGGCCCTTGGGCCCGTGCAGCGTGACCGCCGGGGCCGCGCCGTCGATCCACTTGAGCTGCTCGATCTCGCCGGTGGGCGTCACGCGGGAGATGAACCCGTTGTCGTCCTTGTCGGTGGGAGTCCCGTTGATGTTCGACACGAGATAGACGTCGGCCACGCTGTCGTGCAGGACCGACTCGGGTGTCATGAAGCCCGTCACCTCGATCGCCGCCATGGGGTCCCCCGGCGCCCCAGGCTTCGCCTGTGGGCCCGCCGCCGCTTGGGCTTGGTCGGCCGGCGGAGCGCCGTTGCCCCCGCAGGCAGCGGCGGCGACGACCAGAAGCAGGAGGGGCAGGGCGCGGCGCGGAGACTGGGCCGGGGACATGACGGGCTTCCTTTCAGGTGAGGGCGGGCGCGGGACGGGAAAAAGCTCAGGGTCCCGACCGTGCGCGGCAAGCGCGCGGGGCGGGGCCAGCCCTATTCTTACCCGATGGCCAAGATCTTCGTGACCCGCCGCATTCCCGATGCCGGCCTTCGCCTCCTGCGGAGCAGGGGGGGGCAGGTCGTCCTGGGCCAATCCGACGACGAAGCCGGCCTCGACCGCGCCGCGCTGATCCGGGGCGTGCGCGAGGCCGACGTGCTCCTCTCGCTCATCACCGAGCAGGTGGATCGGGAGGTGCTCGAGGCGAACGCCGCCTTGCTGGGCGTCGCCAACCAGGCGGTCGGGTTCAACAACATCGACGTCGAGACCGCGACAGAGCTGGGCATCCCGGTCTCGAACACGCCGGGCGTCCTCACCGAGACCACCGCCGATCTCACCTGGGCTCTGCTGCTGGCGGTCGCGCGGCGCATCCCGGAGTCGGACGCGTACCTGCGCGCGGGCCGCTTCAAGATCTGGAGCCCGACCATGCTGCTCGGCGCCGACGTGGGTCCCGGGCCGGACGAGCGGAGGAAGGTGCTCGGGATCGTCGGCTTCGGCCGCATCGGCCAGGCGGTGGCGCGCCGCGCGGCCGGGTTCGATATGCGCGTGCTCGCGCACGATCCCGCGCACCGGGATCGCGTGGACGCGTTCCCCGGCGTGCAATGGGCCGAGCTCGAGACGCTGCTCGAGCTATCCGATTTCGTTTGCCTCCATCCGCGCATGACGCCGGCCTCGCGCCACCTGATCGACGAGGCGCGGCTGCGCAGAATGAAGCCGACCGCGTTCCTGGTGAACGTGGCCCGAGGCGAGCTGGTGGACGAGGCGGCGCTTGTCCGCGCGTTGCGCGAGGGATGGATCGCGGGCGCCGCGCTCGACGTGTACGAGGACGAGCCGCGCGTGGCGGAGGGGTTGGCGGAGCTGCCCAACACCGTGCTGGTGCCCCATATCGGCAGCGCGAGCGGGGAGACCCGGGACCGCATGGCCGAGATCGCCGCCACCAACGCGCTGCACCACGTGATCGGCCAGCGCGCACCCCAGTGCGTGAACCCCGAGGTCTACGAGACGGAGGCCTGGCGAGGCCGCGTGGCCCGCTTGGAGCCGTCGTGATCCGCCAGCTCGACGCCGAAGAAAGGCTGCGCGAGGACGCCCTTTCGATCGTGGAGGCCGGGCTCGCGCAGGTCGAGCCGGACGCCCTCGTGGCGGATGCGCTCACCGAACACCCGCTCGAGGGAGGCGCCGATGGCGGCGTCGTCCTCCTGGCGGTGGGGAAGGCGGCGCTCGGCATGGCGGAGGGCGCGCGCCGCGCGCTGGGGGATCGTATAGCCGAGGCATGCGTGCTGGTTCCGCATGGCGCGGTGGGCGCTGCTTCGGCCGGCATCAGGATCTATCACGGCGGGCACCCCCTCCCGGACATGAAGGGTGTGCAGGGCGCCCGTGCGTTGGCGGACGCGGCTCGGCGCGCCGGGCCGGGTGACCGGGTGCTCCTGCTCCTGTCGGGAGGCGCCTCGGCGTTGCTCACGCTGCCCGACGGCGAGGTGACTCTGGAGGACGTCCGCTCGCTCACGCGTCTCCTGCTCGCATCCGGTGCGCCGATCGAGGAGATGAACACGGTCCGTAAGCACGCGGACGCGCTCAAGGGGGGCAGGTTGGCTCGCATCGCCACGCCCGCGCCCGTCCGCGCGCTCGTGCTTTCGGACGTGGTGGGCGACGCGCTCGACGTGATCGGGTCGGGTCCGGTCTCGCCCGATCCCACGACCTATTCGGACGCGATCGCGGTGCTCGAGCGGAGGGGCATCTGGGACGCTGCTCCCGAATCCGTGCGACGGCACCTCTTGCTCGGCCGTGAGGGGCGGATCCCCGAGACACCGAAGCCAGGGGACGCGCTCTTCTCGGGCGTGGACGCCACGGTAATCGGGAGCTGGCGGCTGGCGGCGGCGGGAGCAGCCGCTCGCGCGCTGGCACTCGGGTATCGGGTCAAGACGCGGTCGATCGCGATGACCGGCGAAGCCCGGATGGTCGGTGCCGAGCTCGCGCGCGAGGCCCGCGCGCTGCATGACAGAGTGAGGGGCCCGACGGCGCACATCGCGGCGGGCGAGACGACCGTGACGGTAGTGGGTGACGGAATGGGCGGGCGGAACCAGGAGGTCGCCCTCGGAGCGGCGCTCGTGCTCGACGGGATCGAGGACGCCCTCGTGCTGTCGTTGGGCACCGACGGCATCGACGGACCCACCGATGCGGCGGGAGCGATCGCCACCGGAACGACGATCGCGCGTGCGAGGGCTGCCGGCCTCGACGCGGAGGCGAGCCTGCGGCGGAACGACGCCTACCGGTTCTTCGAGCCGCTCTCCGACCTGATCGTCACGGGGCCGACCGGCACCAACGTGATGGACCTTTTCGTGGTGCTGGTGGGCGGCTGATCAGTTCGTCGCGTCGCAGACCGAGGACTCGTCCACCCCGATCGTGAGCTGGAGGGATTCCCCCGGCGAGGCGGTGATCGCCCGCGTCGTGCACTCGCCGCCCGCGAGAAAATCGATCTCGAGCTGGATCGGCCTGGTGTTCGTCCAGTCGAGCGTGAAGATCCCGCTGCCCTTGCCCGACACGGTGCCCAGGCGACGTCGGCCCCCGCCCTCCCAGAGTGCGTGCACGGTCGCGTCGTTGAAGTTGTTGTTCTGGATCTGGATGCGGAGCAGCTGCTTCTCCTCCGGCTCCCCGAACAGGGCGACGGGCCGCCCTCCGGCCGGGCCGCAACCCGACCCGACGAGCGCCAAGAAGGCGAGGGCGATGGTCGAACGGGAACGTTGGCGCATGCGAGTCTCCTGGTGGGCGGGCCCGAGAGAGAATCTACCCCGCTTCTCGGCTGACGTCTCGGCGGTCGAGGTCCGCACACCCCTAAACGACGAGCGCCCGGGGCCGTCGGGCCCCGGGCGCCATGTCGTCATCGAAACGCGAGGCTCAGAGCTCGGCGCTCGCGCGGGACTTCTCCTTGATGACCGGTTTGAATGTGACGCCCTGGAACGCGGGCCCCGCTCCCTGCACCACGAAGCTGTCGTTCACGTCGAAGTCCACCAGGATCGTGTTGACTTCGCCCTCGTCCGATTCGACCGAGTTGGCCAGCTGGACCTTGATGCCGCTCGTGCTTCCGGAAGGAATCCTGAGCGTGGACGTGACGCCCCCGCCCACGAACGTGAATCCAGCCTTCAGCGTGACCTTCGCGCTGTCCACGACAATCCGCAGCTAGCGGTAGTCGCCCGACTCGATGGCAACGGAGTCCGTGAGGTTCGCGACCAGGCCGGCGCGCAGCGCCATGAGATCCACGCGGAAGGGCGCGGAGGTGCTGTTGAACAGATCGACCCTACCGCTCGTGCTCGCATCGGTCGTGTCGGTCGCATTGCCGGGACCGCCCTGCAGATAGACACGGCTCACCCAGATTTCCGCGCTCTGGATGAAGTCCGACGGAGCGTCCGTGATCTGAACCTGCACCATCGCTTCCGCGCTGGTTTCGTTCCCGTCGCTTCAGGCGGCCAGGGGAAGCAAGGCAAGGGTGCAGAGTACTGCGGTTCTGGGGATGGAAAAGAGTTCCCGCTTCATGGATACGTCTCCGGGTATGCGTAGAATTCGCGCATCCGACTAACGTAACCCGATCCTCGGGGAAGAGGACCCGGTCGTCGCCGACGATGCAAAGGTTGGCCGCCAGAGTGGCAGCCACTGAGGACGCCTATCCAGCAGGAGTGATGCCAGCGGTCAGCTGGACTCGAACCACCGTCGTACTGCCGGCTTGACCACCTTGCCGAGGGCGTTGACCGGGAGGGCGTCCACGACGCGCACCTCGCGGGGTACCTTCCAGGGCGAGAGGCGCTCGCCCAGCCACTTCCTCACCGCTTCGGGTTCGAGCGTGCGCCCCGGAGCCGGCACCACCACGGCGCACACGCGATCCCCCCAGACCGGGTCCGCCACTCCGACCACCGCGCAGTCCGACACCTCCTGATGCTCGCGCAGCGCCTCTTCGATTTCGAGCGCGCTGACCTTTTCGCCGCCGGTCTTCAGGATGTCCACGCTGCGCCGCCCGAGCATGCGAAATCCCACCGGTGTCTCGACCACTTCGTCCCCGGTGCGGAACCATCCGTCGGCGGTGAACGACGAGGTGGTCTCGCTGGGCCGCCGCCAATACTCGCGGAAGAGCGCGGGGCCACGGACCTGGAGCTCACCCGGGTCGCCCTTCTCGACTTCGCGGTCGTCTCCGATCACGCGCGCCTGCATGCGCGGGAGCGGCGTGCCGATGTGGCCCGGCACGCGCGGACCGGCGAGGGGATTCGAGAGCGCCATGCCGATCTCGGTCATGCCGTAGCGCTCGAGCAGCCGGTGGCCGGTGATCTCCTCCCAGCGCTCGAGGACGCTCACGGGGAGCGCGGCCGAACCGGACACCATCAGTCGGAGCGCGGCCGCTCCGGTGCGCCACCGCGTCCGGGTCGCATCGTCCGCTCGGTCGTATTCCCCGATCAGCTTCGTGTAGATGGTAGGGACCGCCATGAACAGCGTGAGCCCGTCCCCGGAGAGCCGCCGCCACACCTCGGCTGCGTCGAACTTCGGGAGGATCGAGCAGCGGGCTCCCGCTCCCAGCGCGCAGAGCACGACGTTGACGATGCCGTGGACGTGATGGAGCGGCAGCACGAGCAGGACGTGATCCTCGGAGGTCCACCGCCACGCTTCGTGCAGCGCGCTCACCTGGGCCGCGAGGCTGGCGTGCGTGTGCACGACGCCCTTGGGTCGGCCGGTCGTGCCCGACGTATAGAGCATCAGGGCGACGCGCTCGGGATGCACGTCGGGGAGCGCGGGCTCCTGTGCTGGGTCGTACGGGGCGCGCAGCGGGACGATCGAGTCGGTCGTGAGCACCTCGATCCCGAGCGAGGCGGCTGCCGCCGCGATACGGGGGACCAACGCGGGCTCGGCCACGATCACGTCGGGGCCAGCATCCTCGAGCGCGCCCGTGAGCT
>CAMCNM010000042.1 GCA_945876015.1 Gemmatimonas phototrophica | reverse complement strand
ACGAGGGCTGCCACATACCCTCTGACGCCCCAACCTACGTCAGCGAGCACAGCGGATTTCCGGGAGTTTCAGTCCTCCAGGGGCGCGAAACGTCCAGTTTCGCGGTTCTTTCGGGCATTGTCCCAGTCGAAGCAGCGCCCGTTCATGGCAATATAGACGCCCGGGGGGAGCACCTGCACGAAGGAAAGGGCGCTGCCCAGGTTGAACAGCCCGTCCGAGCTGCCGAACGCGATGGGCACCATCGCACCGGTGAGCACGATCGTCTTGCCGGGAACCACGGCGGCGAGCACGCGCGCCGTCTCGACCATCGTGTCGGTGCCGTGCGTGACGACGATCCGATCCTCGGGTGATCGCGCGCAGTGCTCCGCGATGAGACCGCGATCGGCGTCGCTCATGTCGAGGCTGTCCACCATCATGACCGTGCGGATCTCGACGTCGAGCGCGCAGCGTCCCTGGTGGAGCAGCTGCGACAGATGCGTGTCGTGGAAGAACAGCTGCCCGCGGATCTCGTCGTACTCCTTGTCGAACGTACCGCCGGTGACGAGGACGCGGATGGTCATGGTGGGCTGCCAGTGGTCGCGGTGCGCTGCGTGGGAAGGCTCACTCAGGGAATGACGTAAAGTGCTGTGGAGGATGCGCAAAGCGCATCCGTCGCTTCGCGCCTCCTCAAAACGCCGCGCCGAGCCCGACGTCGATGCGGTGCTGGCTCATGGTATTGATGCCGTACCCCACGACGACCGGACCGAACGGCGTGTTCCACACCAGGTCGAGCGCCGCGCCACCGAGCCAGGCAGCGCGCTCGTCGAGTTCGGAGCGCTCGCCAGCGGCGCCGCCGCGCAGCCGAAGGCGACCCCATCCTCCCCCGACCAGCGGCATGGCGAGATCGATACCGCCGAGCAGGCGCGCCCGTCCCCGCTTCTGACCCCTGCGGAGGCCGGGCATGCCGTGATCGTCGCCGAGCGATGGGAGCGCGTCGAGCGGCGCGTCGCCGACCACGAACCCCGCGTCCGCCAGCGCTGCGAACTCGAGCGGTCCCATCTCGCGGGTGATGGAGCCGCGCGCGCCGAGCTCGTGATAGTCCACGACCCCCCGCCACATGGCTGCCTCCAGCTCGGAGGGAATTCCCACGACACGCGCGGGACCGTTCGGCATCGAGATGCGGAGCAGCGGCCCCCACGCCTGTCCCTCGAAGCCTCCCTTTTCCGCGATCCGCTCCGCGCGCATCACGAGGCTTCCGATCAGATCCGGAAACGCCGCTCGGTACTGCACGCCGGCCCACCCGCCCGTGTGACGCGTCTCCGGCGCAACCGGAAGCGAGCCGAAGAACGGCGGCGTCCCGCGACGGTGGTCCAGCCCCGCGGTCAGCGCCACGCGCGGCAGCAGGGACGGACGCAGGAGCGCGGACACCTCGAACCAGCGCTGGATCCCGTCGGTGCCCGCGCCTGCGCGCGTCACGACGGGCGAGCCCAGCAGGGAGGCGCGCGATTCCACCGCCGCCCAGAGGCGTCCGCCGCTGTCGTTGTCGTAACCGACGGCGCCGGTCAGCGCGAGCCGTGGGAGCGGATCGAGCGCGAGCACGAGGACGTCTCCCCCTCCCGCGCGCGCCTCGACGCGCGGCCACACGCCGGTGAACAGGCCGCTGGCATAGAGATGATCGATGCGGGCCAGAACCGCGTCCGGGCGGTAGGGCCCGGGTGTCAGACCTTGGAAGGCGCGGCGCACGAGCGCCGCCAGCGCGGGGTCGTCCACCTCGATTTCGAGCGCGACCAGCGTATCGGGGGCGGACGAGCGATGACGCACGCGCGGCCCTTCGGGAGTGGGAGCAACTGCGGTGGCGACCGCCGCGGTCCGGCCAACGTCCAGCAGGCGGAGCGGCCGCTCCGGAAACATTGCCCCGGGAAAGTCGGGGTCGAGCGGGGGCTCCACGAGCACATCGGGGGCCACCGTGTCGCGCATCGCGTTGCGCATGAGCAGCGAGATCGAGCGGCCACCGATCGCGGTCGGATCCGTGCCGCGTACTTCTTTCGTCGCGCGCGAGACGTCCACCGCGACGATGCGCCCGGCTCCCAGCGAGCGGGCGACCGAGACCGGCAGGTAGTTGGCGATGCCGCCGTCGATCAGCAGCCGGCCGCCCCAGTTCACCGCTGAGAAGAACCCGGGCGTGCTCATGCTCACGCGCACCGCTCGCGCCAGGTCACCCCTCGCGAGCACGACCTCTTGGCCGGTCAAGAGATCGGCGGCCACCGCACGGTAGCGCCGGGGCAGCCGATCGAAGTCGGACCGCGCGCGAGCACCCGCGTCGAACAACAGGTGAACGAGTAGCCGGTTCACGCGCCAATCCGGGATGACGCCGCTCGACACTTCGAGCCGTCCCAGCTCGAGGCCGATCGCGAGGCTCGGAAACAACAGCCGACGATCGGGGCCTTCGAGCACCGGGGACGAGATGAAGAGGTCCGCCCACCGGGTGGTGAGCGCGATATCCCAGATCTCCTCGGCGGAGTAACCGGAGGCGTAGAGCGCGCCGATGACGGCTCCCATGCTCGCGCCCACCACCAGATCCGGGTCGAACCCGTGCCGCTCGAGGCCGAGGAGCGCGCCAGCGTGCGCCAGGCCGCGGGCGGCCCCCGTCGAGAGGACGATGGCATCCGGACCGCTCGCAACGGGCGGCTCGTCCGACTGCCCTGCCAGAGGGAAGGCGGTCGAACCGGACAGGACGAGCACCGCGACGAGACCCCGCGCAAAGACCCAGCCGCGGGCCTCGGCCCCGGCGCCACGGACCCTCTCACCCATACCGTCCTCCCCGTTGATAACCGGAGCGGCTGGGGAGCAACGGGCGTGCCGTTATATTGGGTTGACCCCAGGGAGCGGGGGTTAGAGCTTAGAATTCCCCGTTCCACACGCATCACCGCGTCGGAGGAGCTACTTGAGCCGTCTCGCGACCCAAGCTGCGCACGCCCCGGATCAGGCTGAATCGACCCACGCGGACATCATCTATCCTGGGGCGACTCCGTTCGTGCTGGTCCACCTGATCTGCTTCACGGCGATCTTCTGGACCGGCGTCACGATGGAAGCGGTCGTGATCGGGATCGTGCTCTACTGGGTGCGCATGATCGGGGTGACGGGAGGCTATCACCGCTACTTCTCCCATCGGTCCTACAAGACGAGCCGCGCGGGACAGCTCTTCATCGCCGCGCTGGCGCAGTCCTCGGCCCAGCGGGGTGCCCTCTGGTGGGCCGCGATGCACCGCCATCATCACCAGTACTCCGACCTCGCGAACGACACCCACTCTCCCCGGCACCACGGATTCCTCTACGCGCACTTCGGCTGGATCTTCGCGAAGAAGAACGCCGAGCCCGACTACGAGAGCGTGGCGGACCTGATGGAGTATCCGGAGCTGGTGTGGATGAACAAGCACCAGTACGTGGTCCCGGCGATTCTCGGATTCGTGGTCTGGCTGGTGGCCGGTTGGTCGGGTCTCGTGGCCGGCTTCCTGTGGAGCACGATGATCTGCTGGCACTGCACGTTCTTCATCAACTCGCTCGCCCACGTGCACGGGACCCAGCGCTATGTGACCGGCGACGATTCGCGCAACAACTGGTGGCTCGCGGTCCTGACCTGCGGCGAGGGGTGGCACAACAACCACCACGCCTACCAGAGCTCGACCCGGCAGGGCTTCCGTTGGTATCAGGTGGACTTCACGTACTACGTCCTGAAGGCCGTGTCGTGGACCGGGCTGATCTGGGACCTCCGTGCCCCGCCCGCTGACGTGGTCAACAACGAGCGCAAGCTCGGCCGGCTGGTGGTCGAGAAGGTCGCCCGGCAGGTTGCGGACACCTACTCACCGGACGGCGTGGCGGCGCAGGTCAGGAGCGCCTGGGAGAACAGCCAGATGTGGCCCGACGTGCAGGCCTGGGCGCGGTCCGCGGGCGCGCAGGCGGCGGCGAAGCTGGCCACCGTCCCCCTCCCCGAGCTCCCCACGGCGCAGGACATCCGGCAGCGGGCCGCGGAGAAATTCCGCGTCCCGGAGGTCTCGCTGGACGAGGTGTCCGAGCGCGCCCGGATTCTCCTGATCCAGGCCGTCAGCAGTCGGATCCTGGGCGAAGAGCACGCCGCGGCCTGATCTTGGACCCGATCCGATGGGGCGTCACCCGTTTCCCAGGGCGCTCCATCGGTATACCTTTCAGATGAAACTCGATCTCATTCTCAGGGGGATAGGGTGATCGCTGTGGCACCCACCGAGCTCCGACTGATCGACATCCCCCTCCGGGAGGTCGTCGAGCTCGTGCGTATCGATCTTCCCATGGACCAGATGGAGCCCCTGCTCGAGCGGGGCGTCCTTCCAGGCTGCCAGATCTGCCCCGTTCACCGGTCTCCCTCCGGTGATCCCATCGTGATGGTCGAAGGCACCCTGCTCGCGATCCGCCGCGAGGTGGCGAAGTGCCTGTGCGTGAGACGCTCCGGGTCGAACGCCGCCTGATCGCGCGGTAGCTTCGCGACAAACTCCGTTGGCAAACTCGACCGCCCCCAGCTGCCACCCCGACCAGGGGGGCAGCGTAGCTCTGCTCGACGAGAACGGTGACGCGAAGCCGCTCGTCGCTCTGGTGGGTCCACCCAACGCCGGCAAGTCCACGCTCTTCAACCAGCTCACCGGGCTGCGCCAGAAGGTCGCCAACTACCCGGGCGTGACGGTCGAGAAGCACGTCGGCACGACGATCCTTCCGGACCACCGCACCCTCGAGCTGGTGGACCTTCCCGGCGTGAACGGCTTCTCGGCGCGCTCGCTCGACGAGCGCGTCACCCGTGACGTGCTCGAGGGCCGGGTCGAAGGGCTGCGCGCGCCCGACGCGCTCGTGCTGATCGTGGACTCGACCCGTCTCGAGACGCAGCTCATGCTGGTCGAGCCGGTGCTCGAGCTTGGCATCCCGACGCTCCTCGTGCTCAACATGGCGGACGAGCTCGAGCAGCGCGGCGGCGCGGTGCGCGACGACATCTTAGCCGAGCGGCTCGGCGTGGACGTGGTGCGCACCAACGCGCGCCTCGGCGAAGGCCTCGACGAGGTCCGCCATTTCCTGGTGGGCGTCGCGGACCGCGGACCGCTCCCACCCCGGCCCTGCCCCGCGCTCTCGAACGTTCCGCGCGGCACGCCGCTCCCCATGGTGGACCAGTTCGCGGTGCGGCGCCGCCACATCGCCGAGATCGGACGCGCAGCTGGATTCGTCCCACCGAGCCCGTCCCGGCTCACCGAGCGCCTGGACAGCGTATTCCTCCACCGCATATGGGGACCGCTCATCTTCCTCGTGGTGGTCGTTCTCGTCTTCCAGTCGATCTTCACCTGGGCGTCGCCCGCAATGGACGCGGTGCAGGGTGTGGTCGCGTGGTCGGGAGGGTGGCTCGGTCGCCTGCTCCCCGACTCGTGGATACGCTCCCTGCTCATCGACGGAGTCTGGGCGGGCGTGGGGTCTGTGGTCGTCTTCCTGCCCCAGATCCTGATCCTCTTCCTGTTCCTCGGCGTGCTCGAGGATTCCGGATACATGGCGCGGGCGGCGGTGATCGCGGACCGCATGATGTATCGCGTGGGACTGCAGGGTCGCGCCTTCCTTCCGCTCCTTTCGGGCTACGCGTGCGCGATTCCGGCGATCCTCGCGGCGCGCACGGTGGAGGACGAACGGGATCGGTTGGCCACGATCTTCGTCACTCCGTTCATGACCTGCTCGGCGCGCCTGCCCGTATACGCGCTCCTGATCGCGGCTTTCATCCCCGAGCGGCCTATCCTGGGACCGTTCCTGGGAACGCGCGCTGCGACGCTGCTCGGGCTCTACGCGCTCGGTGCGCTGATCGCGATCGCGACGGCCGCGGTACTCCGCCGCACGCTGCTGCGCGGCAAGCGCTCCTCGTTCTTCATGGAGCTGCCGCCCTACCGCATCCCCTCCGGGCGCTCGATCCTGCTCCGGCTCTACGACCGGAGCCGTATCTTCCTGCGCCGCGCGGGCACGACCATCCTCGCGGTCGCGGTGATCCTCTGGGCGCTGACGCAGGTGCCGCAGATCAACGGGGCGCCGCCCTCCATCGACGACAGCCTGCTCGGTCGCTTGGGGCAGACGATCGAACCGGTGATCCGTCCCCTCGGGTTCGACTGGACGATCGGGGTCGGCCTGATCTCGTCGCTCGCCGCCCGCGAGGTGATCGTCGGCACGCTGGGCACGCTCTACGGGGTCGAGGACCCCACCCAGGGATCCCTCCAGCTCCAGGAAGCGCTCAAGAGCCATCTCGATCTTGGCGCCGCGGTGGGGCTGCTCGTGTTCTTCGCGTTCGCGCTGCAGTGCACGTCCACCATCGCCGTGATGCGGCGCGAGACCGCAGGCTGGAAGTGGCCGATTCTCCAGTTCAGCTACATGCTGGTGCTAGCCTACGGCTTCTCTTTTCTGGCGAACTGGCTGGTCTAGAACGCTCCCGACCCTAACTTATCTCAGGGTGTAGGGGTCAGGGTTGGACCGGGCTCCCCGGCACCGAGGCCGAAGCGAAGGAGAGGGATGCCGCGGACGCTCGTCGGGACTGCAGCGATTCTCGGAATCGTGTTGATCGGAATCGCCCCCGGTTCCGGCCCTCGCGTCGCGCCCTCCTCCGTTCTCCACGGGGAGTCCTTCGCGGCCGCGGTCTCCCGTGAGCCCCCCCCGAGCATCGGTCCCGAAGAGCTCACGGCGGTGGTGCGCCGGACGTGCGGGGTCTGCCACAACAACGAGCTACTGACCGGCGGCCTGTCCCTCACCGCCTTCGACGTGGCCGGAGCGGCGGGCGACCCGGAGGTCACCGAGAAGGTGATCCGGAAGCTCCGGGCTGGCATGATGCCTCCCCCCGGCATGCCGCGACCAGGCGGAGACACGCTCGTCGCCCTAGTGGAGGAGCTGGAGAGGATCGTGGACCGGGCAGCGGCGCTGGCGCCGAATCCGGGCGACCGCCCCTTTCAGCGGCTCAACCGCGCCGAGTACGAGGCGTCGGTGAAGGATCTGCTGGGCCTCCAGATCGACGCCGGGGCCTATCTCCCGCTCGACACCAAAAGCGCGAACTTCGACAACATCGCGGACGTGCAGACGCTCTCGCCGACGCTGCTGACCGCCTACCTGAACGCCGCCTCGGAGATCAGCCGGCTGGCGGTGGGTGATCCAGCGGCGACGGCGAGCGAAGCGACCTACACGGTGCCGCGCACCGCGTCGCAGACAGCGCACGTGGAGGGAGCGCCATACGGCACGCGCGGGGGCGTCTCGGTGATCCACAACTTCCCCGCCGACGGCACGTATTCCTTCCGCGTCTCTTTCTACCACGAGACGACCGGCGCCTTCGTGGGCGGCACCGCGCGCGACGAGCAGCTCGACATCTCGGTGGACGGGGAACGCGTCGCCCTGGTGGACGTCGATCGGTTCATGACTTCATCCGATCCCAACCAGACGACCCAGTTCACGGAGCGCGTGCCGCTCACCGCCGGACCGCATCGCGTCTCGGCCGCGTTCATCCCGCCGTACTTCCAGGAGAACGTGATTGACCTGATCTCGCCCCTCGGCTGGTCTCTGGCGAGCACGGCGATCGACAACACGTACGGCTTCACGATGCTCCCGCACATGCGCGACTTCGTGATCATGGGGCCGAGCGCGCCGACGGGGGTCTCGGACTCGCCGGTACGCGAGCGGATCTTCTCCTGCCGTCCGCCGACGCGCGCGGAAGAGAAGCCGTGCGCCGAGCAGATCGTGTCGCGGCTCGCCACGCGCGCGTATCGCAGGCCCCTCACGGGCACCGATCTCCTGGATCTCATGCGGTTCTACGACGCGGGCAGCGCGCAGGGGGGCTTCGAAGGGGGCGTGCGCCAAGCGCTCGAGGCGATCCTGGCGAGCCCGGACTTCGTCTTCCGCTTCGAGCTGGCTCCGGCCGGCGTCAGGGCCGGCGAGACGTTCGCGCTGAGCGATCTCGCGCTCGCTTCACGGCTCTCGTTCTTCCTGTGGGCCGCGCCACCCGACGATCGGCTGATCGACCTCGCGCGTCAGGGCACGCTCTCCGAGCGCCGCACGCTCGATGCGCAGGTGAAGCGCATGCTCGAGGATCCGCGCTCCGCCGCTCTCGCGACCCGCTTCGCCGCCCAGTGGCTGCGCCTCGAGGACCTGGACAAGGTCTTCCCGGACGTGCGCCAGTATCCCGACTTCGACGAGCAGCTCCGCGCCGCGATGCGGCAGGAGACCGAGCTGTTCTTCGAGAATCTGGTGCGTGAGGACCGGAGCGTCTTCGACATCTTCGACGCCGACTATACGTTCGTGAATGAGCGGCTCGCGGACCATTACGGCATCCCCGACGTCGCGGGCGCGGCGTTCCGGAAGGCGCCCTATCCGGACTCGATGCGCCGCGGCATCCTCGGCCAGGGCAGCATGCTCGTGCAGACATCGCACGCGGTGCGCACCTCGCCCGTGCTGCGCGGCAAATGGGTGATGGAGGTGCTGCTCGGCACACCGCCTCCGCCTCCACCTCCCGGCGTGCCCGACCTCGAGGCGACCGGCGCGGTGCAGCAGGGACGAGTGATCACGACGCGTGGGCGCATGGAGATGCACCGCGCGAGCGTGGCGTGCCGGTCGTGCCATCTGTTCATGGATCCGATCGGGCTGTCGCTCGACAACTTCGACGTCACGGGGAAGTGGCGCATCAAGGAGAACGGCAACCTGCTCGACACCCGGGGCGAGCTGTACGACGGCACGCCGCTCGCGAGCCCGGAGGATCTGAGACGAGCTCTGCTGGCGCGGCCGACGCCGCTGCTGCGCAACTTCACGACGAACCTGATGGCGTACGCGCTGGGACGCCGGGTCGAGGCATACGACATGCCCACCGTCCGCGCCATCGTGCGTGACGCGGCCGCGGCCGACAACAGGATCTCGAGCTACATCCTGGGCGTCGTGAACAGTCCGGCGTTCCGCACGCAGCGCGCCGAAGGGTGGGAGACGAACTGATGGCCTTTCTCACGGGTCGGCATATTCCCCGGCGCACCTTCCTGCGCGGAACCGGAGCGAGCATCGCGCTTCCGTTCCTCGACGCCATGGTGCCGGCGGGCCGGCTCTGGGCGCCCGTGGATCCGATCCGACTGGTCGCGATCGAACAGGTGCACGGAGCGGCGGGTTCCAGCCAGTGGGGGGCGACCCATCACATGTGGTCGCCCGCGACCGTGGGCCGGGGCTTCGACCTCGGGCCGAGCGCGCTCGATCCCCTCGAACCCTACCGCGACTACCTCACGATCATCAGCAACACCGATGTGAGGATGGCCGAGGCGTACGATCCCAAGGAGATCGGCGCCGACCACTTCCGCTCGAGCGCGGTGTTCCTGACGCAGTCACATCCCACGCAGACCGAGAGCTCCGACGTCTTCGTGGGGATCTCGCTCGATCAGATGTACGCGGCGCGCTTCGGCCAGGACACGCCGATCCCGTCGATGCAGCTCTGCATCGAGAACGTGGACAAGGCGGGCGGGTGCGCGTACGGCTACTCGTGCGTCTACACGGACATGATCACGTGGGCTTCGCCGACCGAGCCGCTGCCCATGATCCGCGATCCGCGAGTCGCGTTCGACATGCTGTTCGGCGCCGGCGGGACTCCGGCCGAGCGCGCAGCGCGGCGGGAATCCCAGGGCAGCATCCTCGACTGGATCACTGGCCGCATCGCTCAGCTCGACCAGCAGCTCAAGCCCAGCGACCGCGAGCGCATGGAGCAGTACCTGGAGAACATCCGCGAGGTCGAGCGGCGCATCCAGAGCGTCGAGGCGCGCAACGCCACCGGCGAGGTGCGCGCCCTGCCCGAAGCGCCGGCGGGCGTGCCCGACTCGTTCGAGGAGCACATCGGGCTCATGTACGACCTGCAGGCGCTCGCGTTCGAGGCCGACATGACGCGCGTCTTCACGCTCAAGACGGGGCGCGACGCCTCGTCGCGCGTCTACCCGGAGAGCGGCACCACGACCGGCTTCCATCCCGCCTCGCACCACGGCGACGACCCGCAGCGCATCACCGAGTTCTACCTGATCAACAAGCACCACGTGAATCAGTTGCCGCGGTTCCTGGAACGCTTGAAGAACACGATGGAGGGCGATTCGAGCCTGCTCGAGAAGAGCATGATCGTCTATGGATCGCCGATGGCCGACGGCAACGTGCACAATCACCGGCGCTGCCCGTTGATCGTGCTCGGCCACGCGCAGGGACGGCTGGAGGGCAACCTGCACCTGAAGGCCTTGGACGAGACACCCATGGCCAACGCCATGCTCGGCCTCCTGCACAAGCTCGGGATGGACGACATCGAGAGCTTCGGTGACAGCACCGGAGAACTCTCGTTCTCCGCCCCCATCGCGGCCCCGCTCGAGACCCTCTAGAGATGACACCCGCACCCGGGGACCGTCGTCAGATGCCGGGCATTCGCTCACGCCTCATCGTCGCCCTCGCGCTGGTGCGCCTGCTCGGCGCCACGCCGCCGAACGCTCCGGTGGCCGATGCGGCCATGCGGGGAGACGCCGACGCGGTGAGGTCCCTGCTCCGCGAAGGCGCCGACGTGAACGCGCCGCAGGGCGACGGGATGACCGCGCTGCATTGGGCCGCGCTCCAGAACCGGGCGGACCTGGTGGATCTCCTGACCGACGCGGGGGCGCGGATCGAAGCGGAGACCCGCATCGGCGGTTTCACCCCACTGCACGTCGCCAGCCGCGAGGGCAGCGCCGATGCGATCGAGGCGCTGCTCGGCGCCGGGGCGGACCCGAACGCCACGAACGACACGGGGGTCACCGCCCTGCACCTGGCCGCGATGGCGGGAACCCCCGAGGCGATC
>CAMCNM010000041.1 GCA_945876015.1 Gemmatimonas phototrophica | reverse complement strand
ACTGCATCACGGACCCAAACACTCGCGTCCCTCGCGCGATGCTCTCCTCGAGCGTGGGCATCGTGGGGAGGAAGCGCGGCTCCCACGTGGTTACCCACGAGAACCCGCGCTACGTGAAGTACTCCACCCCCCCAGCCTAGCTGGCGGGGGACGCCTTCTTCCGTCTCGCCTCGATGTTCTGGGTCAACTGAGGAATCTCGCCCCCCGCGCGCGCCCATAGCCCGATCTGTCCCCAGTGGTACATCTCATGGCCGTAGCAGAACGCGAGGAAGTTGAACCGCGTCGTCTCGTTGCCCAGGAGGCCCATCATCTTTTCCTGGAGATGGTCGTCCGATATGGCCCGGATACGGGCCTCGATCTCGGTCCTGCCGGCCTTGAGGCGCGCGATCACTTCCTCACGCGAGCCGGGATTCTCCGGCGGCGGGCCTCCCTGCATGCGCGCTCCGCTGAGCGCGTATTCGGTGAGGCTGCTCCCTGCGTCCGCGAGGTGCCGCGCGATCTGGATTCCGGTCCGCCCCCCCCGGCCCCGGCATCCACTTGAGCTGGTTCTCGGTCAGCTTCTCGACCTGGCTGATCACACCGTCACGGGCCCCGAGCCAATCGTAGATCAAGCCCTCGCGCAGATCGCCCATTCCGCTCATGCCACCTGCAGGGGTGTTACGTGTCCGCAGCGAAGGGAGTTGCTACCTGCGGTACTACGCGCGATCCGCTTCGCGCACCGGTTCCCGAGGGATGCCCTGCGCAAGCGCGCGCTGGATCGCTTCGCCGAGCTCGACGGGTGTGAACGGCTTGGAGAGGAACAGTCCGGGCTCACGATCCTCGCCGATGTGCTCGCCGTAGCCGGAGGCGTCGACGATCGCGACTGAAGGAAGCCGGCGGCGCAGAGCCCTTGCGAGCACCGGACCCGAGCGGTCGGGCAGCACGACGTCGATCACCACCACGTCGAAGGGAGGACGCGCGCCGTCGAACGCGCGCAGCGCGTCGGACGCGGTTCCAACGACCGCGACCGCGTGTCCGTCGCCTTTGAGGGCGCGCTTCATCAGCTCGCGCACGGTCAAATCGTCCTCGACGATCAGCACGCGCACGCCGGAGCGCGAGGACCGGAGAGCCACCGCCGCGACTTCGGGCACCGCTTCCGAGCCGGACACCTCCCGCACGGGCAGGTGGATGTGAAACACCGCGCCCTCACCCTGCACGTTGTCGAGCACGATGCCGCCGCCGTGGCCGCGCACGATGCGCTGAACGGTGGAAAGGCCGAAGCCCGCCCCCACGGCGCCGCCCGCCTTGGTCGTGAAGAAGGGCTAGAAGATCCGTTGCCGCACCAAGTCGGGAATTCCGAGCCCGCTGTCCTCGACGCGGATCCGGACGTACTCGCGCGGCGGGAGCAGGTCGCCACCCTCGACGATCAGGGAATCGCTGAGCACGTGCCGGTCGGTGTACAGCCGCACCTCACCGCCCTCGGGCATCGCCTCGCGCGCGTTGACCGCGAGGTTGAGGATCACCTGCTCCAGCTGGGCCGAGTCCGAGAGGATCACCGGAAGCTCCCCGCCCAGGTGGAGATCGAGCGTCACTTCCGGGCCGAGCCTCCGACGCAGGACCCCCTCCAGGTCGCGGACGACCAGGTTCACGTCCACCGGACCGCTCGCGTGCTCCTTCCGTGCCGCGAAGCGCAGGATCTGTCGGACCATCCCGGACCCGTGATCGGCCGCCTCGCGGATCGTCCGGCGATCGCGGCGCGCCGCGGGCGACCACGTCGCCGATTCCTCATTCAGCAGCTGGATCGTGCTGAGGATCGTGGTGAGGAGGTTGTTGAAGTCGTGGGCCACGCCACCGGCCAGCGCCCCGAGCGACTCCATGCGCTGCGATTCCCAGATGCGCTCCTCCAGCGCCGCCACCTGGGACCGGAGCGTCCTTTCGAGGTCCGCCTTCTGCAGCACGCCCACCACTTCCCACGGTCCGCCCGGCGCCCCCGGGATGGCGCGCAGGCTGTCGCACACCCAACGCTCGCCGCCGTCGCGGCTGATGAAGCGGTACTCGATGCTGCGCTCGTCCGCCTCGTTCAGGTCACGGAGCGTGGCCTGGACCCGCTCGACGTCGTCCGGATGGACCTGATCCAGCGACGATCCGCCGCGGGCCATCCACTCCTGGACCGTCCAGCCGGCCACCCCCTCCGTATCCCCCGCCAGACGGAGGAAGACCCCATCGGGGGATGCCCTGCGGACATAGAACGCCAGGCCCCGGGAGGGGAGGGCGTCGGCCAGCTGGTTGATGGCGAGGTGAACTTCCTTGCGGAGCACGGCCAGATTCCCAGGTCGTTCAGGATGTCGGGGGCACGAGAAAAGTAGCAGTGAGCCAAGTCCGGGCGCGAGGATTCTCTCGAGTGGGCCTCGTGCCCGGGCCCGGGGAGGATCACCCGTTTACCCCCGCACCGTTGAGCCCCATCCCCGATACGTCCAAGTTATCCGCATGGACTCGCTCCCAGAGACGGCCTCGACGTGAAGCCCAAGACCCGGCGCCAGATGGCGTTCCTCGGCGGGTTCGTCGTCTACTTCTCGGTGCTCTGGACGCTGTGGGACACCGCGCTCGTCTATCCACTCAAGATCTTCGTCGTCCTGCTTCACGAACTCTCCCACGCGATCGCGATCTGGACGACCGGAGGCATGGTAGACCGGATCGTGCTGGATCCTCGCCAGGGCGGGGAGACCTGGGGAGGAGGCGGAAGCGCGTTCCTCGCCCTTTCGGCCGGCTACCTGGGGAGCCTGCTCTGGGGCACCGCGCTGGTGGGAGCAGCGCAGTGGAAGAAGCTCAACTCCGGCGGGCTCACGGCGTTCGTCGGCGCGATGGTGCTCGCGCTCACCGCGCTCTACGTGAGAAGCCGGTTCGGGATCGTGTTCGGCGTGCTCTTCGGGCTCTCGCTGCTGGTCGCCGGACGGCGCCTCTCCGACATCTGGAACCGCCGCCTGATCCTGGTCCTGGGGATGACCAGCTGTCTCTACGCGGTGCTCGACATCAAGTCCGACGTCATCGACCGGCCCGGCGCCCTCTCCGACGCCGCCATGCTGGCCGAGGTGACCGGGATTCCGACCCTGTTCTGGGGGGTTCTCTGGATCGGGATCGCCCTCGGCGTCTGTACGCTCCTGTTCCGCTGGTCGTGGCGGCGGGTCTGACGAAAACACTTGAGTCGCGGCGCTGATTCGCTATCTTTTTTCCAGGCTCTGCTGGAGCCATTTCCGCCCTATGTCGAACCCGAACATAAGGAGGTGACCCCTTGTCTAGTCCGAGTATACGGCTGTCCCATCCGGCACGGGCAAACGATCACCGCTTCGGCCGCTAGCCGCTCGATTCTGGAGTGAGCTGGTAGCCGATCGAAAGATCGGCGCTGTCCCCGCCGGACGCGGTAATCGCGCCGGGTGCCGGACAGTCGATGCAAACTCGAACGCCACCGGGGTCTAACCCCGGTGGCGTTCGTTTTTTGTGGCGGCCGCATCGGGTCCGCTACTCGAAGTCCGCTACGATCTGGAGCACGTCGCCGTCCGCGGTGAGAATGAACGGCCCACCGTCATCCGAAGGAGAAATCGAGATGATGTCGTCCGTCAGGTCGAACACGCACGTCGCGATGCCGGATCGGTCCAGCGCGCTCACCCACCGCTGGCAGTAATCGGCGAACTAAAGACGACCCTCGTACCACGCCGCTCCCACCACGGTGGAGCAGCCCGAGCCCGTCGGATAGGTGAAGACGGGCCATCGAACACCCGCGCAGCTCGCCGCCGTACACGTCGTCCCCTCGGAGATCCCCCACCCGAAATCAGCACCGGGGGTCCGGAGGTCCAGCACGTTCACCTCCTCGCTCAGCCTGTCGCCGGCATCGGTGATCCAAAGCGAATCACCGGCGAGGGCGATGCGCCACGGGTTCCGGAGACCCGAGGCCAGGATGTCGATGCGGCGCGTCGAAGGGTCGATCGAGAAGACCTTTCCAGCGACCCCCGGACCGCGACCGGTCCCCGAATCACCTTCCCCAATCGCGGCGATCAACCTTCCCTGGTACCAGGCGAGTCCCCCGCCGTGGTGCTCGACCTTCAGGTCGGCCGTGAGCATGAGGGTATCGAGTCGGGCGCCGAGGATCTCCGCGACGAGCGTGTGGTCGTTGTCGCCAGTGGTGAGAAACACGAAATGGCGGGTGCCGACGACGAGGAAATTCAGCAGCCCTCCGACCAGATTCAGATCGGCCGGCACTTGCCCACGGAAGTCGTGGACGATGGACCCATTCGTACGCACGACCAGGCCGGCCTGAAGCGCGAGGAGAAGCCCCTGGGGGTCCCGCTGCACAGCTACCGGTCGATCGAAACCGGACGCGATGGTGTCCAGGTGAAACGAGGTGGGCACCTCCGGCCCGCTGGTGGAGTCGCCGCACCCGGTGAGGGCGGCGACCAGCACTGCGATCGCCAGTCTCGGAGCGACTCGTTCGATGGGCAGACGCAATCAGGTCAGACCGGTCAGGACGAGAACCACTGTGGCTCGTTGCCCGGCTTCCACTTGATGTTGCACCCCACGCTCATCTTCTGATCGGCGTCGGGCGCCCGGCCCGCGAGCACCGCGTCGGCCGCGGCGCGCAGGTCCCTTCCCGTGATCGCGACGCCATTCGAGGGCCGGCTATCGTCGAACTGCCCGCGGTACACGAGTCGCAGATCGGCGTCGTAGAGGAAGAAGTCCGGCGTGCACGCCGCCTCGTACGCCTTGGCGACCTCCTGCGTTTCGTCGAAGCAGTATGGGAACGTGTACCCGACCGTCGCCGCCTCCTGCTTCATCTTCTCGGGCGAGTCGTCCGGCTGCGCCACCGGATCGTTGCTCGAGATCGCGACGATCGCGAGACCCCGATGCTGATACTCCTCGCCGAACTCGGCGAGAGCGCTCCGCAGGTGCACGACGAACGGGCAGTGGTTGCAGATGAACATCACGAGAAGGCCCTTCGAGCCGCGGAAGTCGTCGCGCGCGACGGTGCGTCCCGTGGTCACGTCCGCGAGAGAGAAGGGAGCCGCCTCGCGACCGAGGGAAGGCATGTTCGAGGGGACCCGCACCATCACCGTCGCTCCGTCTGGATGTGGAAGCGGTCGAACCCCCGAGGCCCGGGCAGGTGCCGGCTCCGGGTGCAACCCGGACCCGTCCTCGCGCACGCTGGGTATTCGGCCCATGCGCATCGTCTCCCTCGCCTGCTCCAACACCGAGATCGTGCACGCGCTCGGGTGCGCCGATCTCCTGGTCGGAGTGGATGACCACTCGGACTTCCCCGAGGCCTTGGTGTCGTCCCTTCCCCGCCTCGGTCCGGATCTCGATCCCGATCTCGACCGGGTGGCAGCGCTGCGTCCCGATCTCGTCCTCGCGACGCTGACCGTGCCGGGTCACGAACGGGTGGTCGAGGGTCTCGAGGCGCGCGGGATGCCGTTCGTCGCGCAGGAGGTCGCGACCCGGTCGCTGGCCGACGCGGGGGGACCGAGCGGAGGGATCGACCTGCGCAGCCGTGCCTGGTTCAACGCCGGACTCGTGTCGCGCGTCTACAACGTCCCGGCCGTGATCGGCGTGATCGTGATGCTCATGTGCCTCCTGCTGGCCGCGCTCGGGGTCGTGCGCGAGCGCGAGATGGGAACGCTCGATCAGCTGCTGGTCTCGCCCCTGAGCGCGGGCGAGCTGATGCTGGGCAAGACGATCCCGGTCACGGGCGTCGCGATCGTCCAGCTGCTCCTGGTCACGGCGGTGGCGCTGCTCTGGTTCCAGATCCCGCTCCGCGGGTCGTCCCTGGTGCTGCTCCTGGCGGCGGTGCTGTTCATCCTCGCGGGGCTCGCGACGGGACTCCTCATCTCCACGATCTCGGAGACGCAGCAGGAAGCGTTTCTCTCGATGTTCCTCTTCCTGCTCCCGGCCATCATCCTCTCCGGGTTCCTCTATCCGGTGGACACGATGCCACGCTTCTTCCAGGTGATCACGCTCGCGAACCCGCTCCGCCACTTCACCTACGTGATCCGAGCGGTATTCCTGAAGGGAGCCGGACTGAGGGAGCTGTGGCCGCAGTTCGTGATCCTGGTCGCGATGGCCACCGCGGCGCTCGCGTTCGCGGTCCGCCGCTTCCGGGCGACCCTCGGTTGAGCCTATACTGCCGACCATGCTCCTCTTCGATCGATACCTGCCGGACGACGCGCGCGACGGACTCTCGGTGCTCGTGCTCCTGCACGGCCGGGGATCGCATCGCGGCGATCTACAGGCGTTGCGTCCGCACATCCCCAAGGGATGGGGGCTGATCACGCCCCAGGCGCCGCATCCCGGGCACCCGTGGGGCTACGGACCGGGCTGGGCGTGGTACCGGTACGTCGAGGAAGATCAGGTCGAGCCGCAGTCGCTCCAGAAGGGCCTGGCCGATCTGACCGGATTTCTGAACGACCTCCCCGCGCAGCTCGGGGTCCGTCCCGGACGCATCGTATTGGGTGGCTTCTCCCAGGGAGGCACGATGAGCCTGGCGTGGGCGCTCGCAAATCCGGGCCGGGCGAGCTCGGTGCTCGTGTTCAGCGGATTCCTCATCGCGTCGCCCCAGATGCTGCCCGCCAACGGATCGGCAAAAGGCGCGCGCGTGTTCTGGGGTCACGGACTGCGCGACCCGAGCATCCCGTGGGCGCTCGCCGAACGGGGACGGAAGCGCTTGATCGAGGCGGGCGTGGATCTGGCGACGATGGACTACGAGATCGGCCACTGGACCGTGCCCGAGGAGATCACCCAGGCGATGGACTTCGCGGAGCGGTGAAGCGGGAACCTCCGGACCATCACTTGCTTCCGGAGACTCCGAGCTGCTGCGGAAGGGTGACGAGCTCCAGCACCTTGAAACGACGCTCGCCGACCGGAAGGTGGATCACGACCTCCTGACCCTGCTTTGCCCCGAGCAGCCCGCGGCCGATGGGCGACGCGAGCGACACCTGGTCGGAGTCCAGATCCATGAAATCACCGGCCACGATCGTGAAGCTCTGCTCTTCCTTCATCGTGACGTCGAAGATCTTCACCCGCGAGCCGAACCCGACGCGGTCGAAGGGCATCGCCGCCGGATCGATCTTCGACAGCTCGCCCATGCGCTTGGTGAGTTGATTCAGACGGGCCTGGACGAACTGCTGCCGCTCGAGCGCCGACTTGTAGTCCGCGTTCTCACGCAGATCCCCGTGCTCGACCGCGGTCTTGATCGCCTTGGGCAGCACGACCGTGAGCTCGTTCGTGAGGAGCGCGATCTCCGCCTCGATGCGGCTGCGGATTTCGTCCAGCATGGTGGAGGGACCGGGAGAAAGAAAAGAGGCCGCCCCGGTAGCATCCGGGGCGGCGAGGTGATGCAAAACCTAGAGCGGGGCCACCGCCGTGGAAAGCCCCGTCAGGGCTGGAGGAGCGCTTCCACCCGGTCGAGCGTGGCCCGCACGGAGGACGGATCCGCCCCCACCGCGTTGACGTGCCCCAGCTTCCGCCCGGCGCGGGCCTCCTTTCCGTAAAGATGGAGCCGCGCACCGGGGATGGCCAGGACGCGCTCGGCAGGAGGAACCCGACCCACCAGGTTGAGCATCCCCGCGTAACCGCGGGGCTCGCACGCGCCCAGGGCGAAACCGCACACCGCTCGCAGGTGGTTCTCGAACTGGCTCGTGAGCGCGCCGTCCTGGGTCCAGTGACCCGAGTTGTGAACGCGCGGAGCCATCTCGTTCGCCAGCAGCTCGTCCCCATGCTGGAACAGCTCGAGGGCGAGCACCCCGACGTAGTTCATCTTCTCCATCAGCGACCGGAGATAGCCCTCGGCCCTGTCCTGCAGCGCCCGACTGACCAGGGGAGCGGGGGCGTGCGTGCGGTGGAGGATCCCATTCCGATGCTCGTTCTCCACGAGAGGATAGAAGACGATCGCCCCGTCGCGTCCGCGCGCACCGAGGATGGAAAGCTCCCGCGAGAAGGGGACGAAGCGCTCGAGCAGCAGCGGCGTTCCGCCGAGCGCCTTCCATGCACCCTCCACCGCGTTGGGGCCGTCGATGACCGCCTGCCCCTTCCCGTCGTAGCCGAAGCGGCGTGTCTTGAGCACCGCGGGAAGTCCGACGCTGCCGATCGCTTCCATGAGCCCGTCGCGGGAATCGACCGGATGGAACGTCGGGGTCGGGATCCCGAGGCTCTGGAACGTCTGCTTCTCCGCGAGGCGGTCCTGCGCCGTCCGCAGCGCGGCCGCGGACGGATGGACGCGGAGCAGCTCCTCGAGCAGCCGGGCGGTCGAATCGGGGACGTTCTCGAACTCGTACGTCACGACGTCGAGCCCCTTGGCGAACCGCCGTACCGCCTCCACGTCGTCGTACTCGGCGCGCACCACTTCGCCGACCCCGTCCACGGGAGATGGCTGCTGCGGCTCGAGAAAGCGGAAGCGCAGACCCAGCGGCACGCCGGCCAGCGCGAGCATGCGACCGAGCTGGCCGCCGCCCAGCACACCGACGTTCAAGTCACTTCTTCCGTTCGACGCGGGGATCGGGATCGTCCAGCACCGCCTGCGTCCGCTCCTCGCGCCAGCGACGCACCGCCTCGCGCACCTCGGGACGGGTGGCGCCGACGATCGAGGCCGCGAGCAGCGCCGCGTTGACCGCGCCGGCCGGCCCGATCGCGAGCGTCCCGACGGGAATCCCCCCTGGCATCTGCACGATCGAGAGGAGCGAGTCCATCCCCTTGAGCGCCTTGGACTCGATGGGGACCCCGAGGACCGGTAACACCGTCTTGGCCGCCGCCATGCCGGGCAGATGCGCCGCGCCGCCGGCACCCGCGATGATCACCTGGATGCCACGCGCCTCGGCCCCGGCCGCGTATTCGAACAGCAGGTCGGGAGTGCGGTGCGCCGAGACCACCTTCGCTTCGTGGGCGACACCCAGCGCCTCGAGCGTCTCGACCGCATGGCGCATCGTCTCCCAATCCGATCGGGAGCCCATGATCACGCCGACCAGGGGTGCGGTCATGGGAAGCGCTGTCCTCGTTGGATGGACCCGGTCCGGCGCCGGTAGAGCCGGAAGACAGGGATGGTGTAAAGGGGCGCCGGAAGGGTCAAGTCCCGGGAAGGAACCGCTCCGCGGCACCCCGGTACAAACTCGCCCACCCACCCTCTTCCGGGCCCACCCCGATGCCCCGCTCCCCCACGCCCTCGAAGGCCTGGCCCGAGGACCTGCCCGAGCTCCTTCCATTCCTCCCGCTGGTCTACGCGGCGTGGTCGGACGGGGTGCTCTCGGGCGCGGAGCTCGACGCCATCCGCGGCCGGGTCTCGGCGCAGAGCTGGTTGAACCAGGGCGCGCGCGACACCCTGGCGACCTGGCTCGACCCCGAGCTTCCGCCCTCGCCGAACACGCTCGCGGGGCTCAAGGACCACCTCCGCTCCCTCGGCGCGGGACCGGGTGCCGAGAGCCGGCGCTCGCTGGTCGAGCTCGGGCTCGAGCTCGCCAAGGCGCAGGCCGGAGACGGCGTGTGGTCGAGTCCGGAAGCGCGCCGCGCCCTCGACGAGCTCGAGCACGAGCTGGGAACGGTCCCGCACGAGGCGGTTCGGCGCATTCTCGATTCGACGCCTCCGGAGCGGACCGCGCCCAGCCATCAGCGGGGCCAGCGCCGACCCGGGGCCGAGGAGCTGACGGACTATCTCCAGCGCCCCCATGCCGAGCTGCGCCGGAAGGTGCTCACCCTGCTCGCGGACCAGACACACTCATTTCCCCACGATCTCCCGCGCCCGCTCTACCGCCAGCGCGTGCTCGATGCGGTGCGGCGCATCGCGGACGCGGGTCTCGGCGCCATCGCCAATCCGAAGGAACTGGGCGGCGGCGGCGACCCGGCGGGCGGCCTCGCGGTGTTCGAGACCCTCGCGCTGGGCGACGCGAGCGTGCTGATCAAGTACGGAGTTCAGTTCGGTCTGTTCGGCGGGAGCATCCTGAACCTGGGCACGGAGCGTCACCATCGCGCCTATTTGCCCGCCGTGGGATCCCTGGCCCTCCCCGGCTGCTACGCCATGACCGAGAGCGGTCACGGCTCCAACGTGCGCGACCTCGAAACGGTGGCGCGCTACGACGCCCAGGCCGGCGAGTTCGTGATCGACACGCCGACCGAGCTCGCGCGAAAAGACTGGATCGGGAACGCGGCCCAGCACGGCCGCATGGCCACGGTCTTCGCGCGTCTGGTGGTGGAGGGCGAGGACCATGGCGTGCACGCGCTGCTCGTCCCGATCCGGAGCGAGGACGGGAACCCCCTTCCCGGAATCGAGATCGAGGACCGGGGGGGGAAGATCGGCCTCGAGGGCGTGGACAACGGACGGATCCGGTTCACCGGAGTACGGGTCCCGCGCGAGAACCTGCTCGACCGGTTCGCGTCGGTGGACGGGGAGGGACGCTATACCAGTCCGATCCCCAGCGCTGACCGCCGCTTCTTCACCATGCTCGGAACTCTCGTCGCGGGCCGCATCAGCATCGCGGCGGCCTCGGTGAGCGCCGCGAAGGTCGGGCTCACGGTGGCGGTGCGCTGGTCCTCACGCCGCCGTCAGTTCGGGCCCGCCGGCGGAGAGGAGGTCCCGCTTCTCCACTACCTGTCCCACCAGCGCCGGCTGCTCGTGCCGCTCGCCGCCACGTACGGCCTCCACTTCGCGGTGCGGGACCTCGCGACTCGGTACGGCGAGCGTCAGCTCTCGGAGGGGAAAACGCATCGACCCCCGTCCGCGCTGCCCCAGCGAGACCAGAACGGCGGACGGAGCGAGGCCGCGCCCGGAGACCAGGAGGGCCGCCGCATCGAGGTCGAAGCCGCGGGCCTCAAGGCGTACGCCACCAAGCACTGCGTCGAGACCCTGCAGGCGTCGCGCGAGGCGTGCGGCGGTCAGGGCTACCTCGCCGCCAACCGCCTCGGGCGCCTGCGCGCGGACACGGACG
>CAMCNM010000040.1 GCA_945876015.1 Gemmatimonas phototrophica | reverse complement strand
GTCAACGAGCACCGACGGCGGATACCACGCCCCCTGCTCGTCCGGAACCCTGCCTCCCAGCAGGCACCGCGCTCCCGCGCGCAGGGTGCGCTTGACCTGATCGTGCAGCTGGTCGCGCAGGTCCTCGCGCGCCATGGGGCCCACCTCGGTCTCTTCGTCCATCGGATCACCGACCTTCGCGCTCGCCATGTGCTCGACGAAGCGCTCGACGAACGCATCGTGGACCTGATCGACCACGATGAACCGCTTGGCCGCGATGCAGCTCTGGCCGTTGTTGATCAGGCGGCTCTGCGCGCAGGTGCGCGTTGCGAGATCCAGATCGGCGTCGGCCAGCACCACGTAGGGGTCGCTTCCGCCCAGCTCGAGCACTGTCTTCTTCGCCAGGCTTCCGGCCTTCTCTGCGACCGCTTTGCCCGCCGCGACGCTGCCGGTGATGGTGACCGCGCGCACGTGATCGTTTTCGATCACCCGGGCGACCGCGGGGCTCTCCACCATTAGCGCGCGGAAGACGTTGGTCTCGAAGTCGGCCTCCTGGAACACCTCCTCGATCGCCAGGGCGCACCCGGGCACGTTCGTCGCGTGCTTGAGGAGCGCGGCGTTCCCCGCCATCAGGTTCGGGGCCGCGAACCGGAAGACCTGCCAGAAGGGAAAATTCCACGGCATTACCGCGAGCACGATGCCGAGCGGTCGGTAGCTCCAATAGCTCTTCTTCGCTTCGGTCTCGGCGAACTCCGGGGCCAGCATGCGCTCGGCGTGCTCGGCGTAGTAGTCGCAGGTGAGGGCGCACTTTTCCACCTCGCCCAGACCGTCCCTGATGGGCTTGCCCATCTCCCGGGCCATCAGCTCGGCGAACTCGCGCGCGCGTCCACGCAGCACCCAGGCGGCCGCGCGCATGCGGTCGCCGCGGTGCGAGAAGCTCGTCCCACGCCAAGCGCCGTAGGCGTCGGAGACCCGCTCGACGACGTCCCTCACCGCCCGGTCGCTCATCTTCGGGTACCGGTGGATGATCGCGCCGGTGGCGGGGTTTACGGCGTCCATGTTGGCATCATCTCGAGGCTGCGTGGGGCGGGGTTAAGGGCCGACGTTGTGGGGAAAAGCGGTACACGGGGGGGCACGCTTCGTGCCCCCCAACCGAGCTCCGGTTGTGGTCTCGGAATGCAGCACGGAGAGGGTCCCATGGTCCACTCGGCAGTCTATCACGTGGCGCCCAGAATGGCGCGCTGGACGGTTGAGCGGGAGGGGGGCGATCCCGCGGCGATTTGCGACGACAAGGCATCAGCCGTGCGGTTGGCCCAGGAGCTGGCTCGGACACGGCACGCGCTGCTCGTGCTGCATCGCGACGACGGCTCCGTTCACGCGGAGCATCACTACTGACGCAGTAATTGGCATGGAACCTGCCTAAATCCCGGCTGCCCGCGCGGCGCGGGTGGCGAACCGGGAGGCCGGTGCGGCCTTCACGACAAGAACCAGGGAGCGGTGAGCCGCTCCAAAAGGGGAAGAGGGACATGAACAGCAGTGATCTTCGTAGGGGCCTGGTGGTGGCGCTCTCGGCGTTCCTCCTGCCCGTGGCGGCCTCGGCGCAGATGAAGCCCCTCGCCATCGAAATTCGTGGAGGTCTCAACTGGGCGACGGGTGACCTGAAGACCGGGATCGGCACGGAAGGTCAGGCCGACGGATTGCCCGTGACCTCCGCCGAACAGCACGGTTGGACCGGATCGGCCGACCTCTACTGGACGTTCGCCAAGCGCGGCGCCGTCTACATCGGCTGGAACCAGGCTCAATTCGACTGCAAGGACGAGCTGTGCGGGGTGAGTGGCGACATCTGGAGCGCCGGCCCCGAGATGGGCTTCAAGTTTTCGACCAACAGCGACCGGAGCTTTGCCCCCTGGGTTCGCGCGGGCCTGCTCGCGCACAAGGCCAAGTTCAAGGAAGGCGAGGTCATCGAGGAGAACTCGACCCGCTCTCCCGGCTTCGAGGTCGGAGTGGGCACGGACCTGCACATCGGCAACCGGTTCAGCATCGTCCCGGCCGTGCGGTTCTATCGCTACAACGCCGGATGGGACCTGGGTACGCCGAACGCCGCGCGTATCCGAAAGAACGTCGGTTGGGTTCAGACGGACCTCGGCCTGCAACTCCACCTGGGAGGGTGGTCGCCGCAGTAAACCGAGAGATCGGGAGTGTGGAGAGGGGCCGGGATCGACGGATCCTGGCCCCTCTCTTTTTCTAGAAGAACTCCGACGACTCCGCGAGCCCCCCGCAGCGGCGCAGCACGGCTTGCACGCGCAGCACGAAGCGGGGAGGGTCGATGGGCTTCACCATATAGTCGTCGGCGCCCGCGGCGAACAGCTCCATCTCGATCGCCGAATCGTGCGATCCGGTCGCCACGATCACTGGGATGTGTGCCGTCCGCACCGTGCTGCGAATGCGACGCAGCGTTTCCAGGCCGTGCATCTCGCGCATCTGCAGATCGAGCGTCACGAGGTGGATGGCGTCGTCGGTGGTCTTGAGAGCCTCGAGCGCGTCGGTGCCGTCTTCCGCCTCGCTCACCCGGAAGCCCCGGCCCTCGAGCGCGCTTCGCAGCAGCGTGCGCACGACCACGTCGTCGTCCACCACCAGGATGTGCGGTCCTCCGCGATCCTCGGGCATGATCCGTGGGATCTCGTGGACCTGGGTCGGCTGCTCGGGATAGATGCGCGCGATCGCCGCATCGATGTCGGCGGGCGAGGCGACCTCCGGTTGCACCGTGCGGCCCGCCAGCGCCGTCAGCTCGCGCTCGGCTTCCATGCCCACCGGATCCGCCGACGCGACGATCAGGGTCCGATCCGAATATCGCAGGGGCAGGACGTGGAGCCGACGCGCCACGGCGGCGGGGATCAGCTTCCCGGCATGCGGGTCGCGGTCGTCGAGATCGGCGACCTGCATTCGGAAGTGGGTGCCCACCCGTTTCACCATCTCCGCGGGATCGACTCGCGCGGCCATCGTCACCAGCGACCACGCGTCAGCGGTCGGCGTATCGGGGTCCACGTGCAGATCCTCCGTGCCGGGCAGCTTCGCCGCGCGCGCTACCGCGACGAGCCAATGCTCGATGACAGGGCCGTTCATGAAAGCCTCGAAGTGGACGCGCGGGGAGGGGGTTCCGCTCCGGCCGAGGCCGGACGGTCGGGCAAGATATGGAGTGGCGGCGAGGTTCGCAGGCCTGGCCGGTCGGCCTACGGAAGCGACTCGCCGACGGCGACGATCGCGTTCTCGGGGACCAGGTGGAAATCATCCTCGACCAGGCGCGCCGCTTCCGCCAGGATGATCACCATCGCGCCCGACGGCAGGCCGTCGTCCTGCCCGGGCACGTCGTACTCCTCGCTCGGGTTGTGCAAGACGACCTGGCCGCGGCGGAGCGTCCGGTCGGCGCACGTGCCCACCAGGCGCACCGTCGCCCACCCGGGGCGCGGAGCCCAGGCCATGTTCGTGTAGGTCCTAATGCGCTGCTCGTTCTTTTCCATGGATTCCTCGCTTTATTCCTTGAGCGTCAGCTTCCCCGACACCAGTAGGTCGAAGCTCGCGCGCTGTGCCCGCGAGAGCTCCCCCGGGAGACCCACGACGAGTGCGCGCATTCCGCCGCCCCGTCCCGCGGGAAGGTGCAGAATCAGCTGATCCTGGGGCGCGGGCTCGCGGTAGGGCTGCGAGACCCCCGACCGGTCCAGCATCACGGTGCGCCCCGGTGTGGTGAGAGAGGCGAGCCGCCTGCCGTACTCCGTCCACGCCGGAAGGGGATCGGCCCCGGCAGCGACCGACGGCAACAGCGTGTCGCGGTAGTACCCCACGGCGTCTTCGTAGGCGCCCCGGTCGGCCTCCTTCAGCTCGCGCAGCCGCTCGCGATAGAATTCGCGGGGATCGCGCGCGCCGGTGCCGGCCAACGCCTCCTCCAGCTTCTCGTCCGCCTGGGCCTGCAGATCTTCGATCATGCCCCATCCTGACGCACCGGCCCTTCGCGCGCCAGCGGGGCCTTCCCCCCTCGCCGGGAGCGGGACTACTTTCGGCGAGTTCCCTCCCGCCTGGAGCCGCGCCATGCCTTCCTTCGGCCCGCAGGCCTCGATCAACCCGGATCAGTACCTCGATCTGTCTTGGGAGATGTTCGGCGAGTTGTGCCGCGCGCTCGCCCTGCGGGTGGCGCGCGAGTACGACCCCGACATCGTGATCGGCATCGCCCGCGCGGGTGTCATCCCCGGAGCGGTCGTGGCGTCGATCCTCCGCGTGGACTTCCACTCGATGAAGATCTCGCGTCGCGACGGGGACGAGCAGGTCCGGGAGCGTCCCGCGATCCTTTCGGCCGCCCCGACGACCGCGCGCGGCCAGCGCGTGCTGATCGTGGATGAGATCTCTTCGTCCGGGGAGACCCTTCGCATGGCGTTGTCCGCGGTGCGGAACGTGAGGCCCTCGGGAGGTGCACGGCGACTGCGTTCGTCCGTCCGCGCGGCTACAAGCCCGACTACTTCGCGCTCGAGACCGACCAGACCGTGATCTTCCCCTGGGACCGGAAGGTCTTCCTCGACAACAAGCTCGTCGTGAACCCGCTCTACCAGGGCGTACTGGACGAGTAGGTCGGGCGTCAGCCGGCCGCCATGCTGTCCAGGAACTCGTGGTTCGTCTTGGCGCGCTTCATTCGCTCGAGCAAGAACTCGATCGACTCGGCTTCCGGCATGTCGGAGAGGAAGTTGCGCAGCAGGTAGACGCGGTTGAGCTCGTGCTCCGAGAGGAGCAGCTCTTCCTTTCTGGTTCCCGAGCGGTTGATGTCGATGGCGGGGAAGATGCGCTTGTCCGCGATGTGACGGTCGAGGATGAGCTCCATGTTTCCGGTGCCCTTGAACTCCTCGAAGATGACTTCGTCCATGCGGCTGCCGGTCTCGACCAGCGCTGTGGCGATGATCGTGAGCGAGCCGCCTGCGTCGATGTTGCGCGCCGCGCCGAAGAAGCGCTTCGGCTTGTGCAGGGCGTTCGCGTCCACGCCGCCGGACAGGATCTTGCCGGAGTGGGGCACGGTCACGTTGTAGGCGCGCGCGAGCCGCGTGATCGAATCGAGCAGGACCACGACGTCACGCCCGTGCTCGACCAGCCGCTTCGCCTTCTCGAGCACCATCTCCGCGACCTGCGTGTGCCGCTCGGCGGGCTCGTCGAAGGTGGAAGAGATCACCTCGGCAGCGACGTGCTCCTCCATGTCGGTCACCTCCTCGGGCCGCTCGTCGATCAGCAGCACGATCAGGTGCACGTTCGGATGATTCTCGACGATCGCGTTCGCGATTTTCTGAAGGATCGTCGTTTTTCCGGCCTTGGGTGGGGACACGATCAGGCCGCGCTGTCCCATTCCGATCGGCGACATGAGGTCGATCACCCTCATCGTCAGATCGCCCTCGGCGTTCTCCAGATGCAGGCGATGCTCGGGATAGCGCGGAGGCAGATTGTCGAACGCGATGCGATGCTTCGCCTTGTCCGGATCGTCCCCGTTGACGTTCTCGACCTTGAGCAGCGCGAGGTAGCGCTCGCCCTCTTTCGGGGGCCGCACCTGGCCGATGATCGTGTCGCCGGTGCGCAGATCGAACCGTTTGATCTGGGACGGGCTGACGTAGATGTCGTCCGGGCCGTATAGGTAGTTCCAGTCCTGCGAGCGCAGGAACCCATATCCTTCGGGCAGGATCTCGAGCACGCCGATACCGCGCAGCACGACGTCGGAGTCGAGCAGGCTCTGCTCGATGCGGAAGATCAGGTCCTGCTTGCGGAGCCCGGAGAAGTTGGAAAGCTTCAGCTCCTCCGCCATGTCCTGCAGCTCACCCACACTCTTGCTCTTCAACTCGGTGATGTCCACTTACGGCTCCAGAGAGGATCGACGATCGGGAATGGAGAACGGCCCAGGCGGGGAGGGACGAGGATGGTGTGTAGGAATCAGAAACCCGTAGGCGGGCGAAGGAGCCGGAATGACCTGGCGGGAGGCCTCGGCCGGTCCGGCCGAGCTTGGATAACCAGCCAATTTGCTGAGGAATTCCCCACATCATAATGAGCACTCCTACCCCCGGCAAGCCCGATGCCGACGCCTTCCTGACCCTGGTCAGCGACTATCACATCGGCGTGTACGGGAGGGTGGAAGTGGTGCGCGCGCGACTCCTCCCGGGGGTGCGCGGCACCGATCCCGCCGTGCTCGAAGCGCTCCGAGCGTGGGGCGGGCAAGCCTTCGTGGACGGGGCCCATCACGAGCCCGAAATCGTGCTCGTACGGCCGGCCGGTCCGCAGCGCGACCGATGGCCGCTCTACATCGCGATGTTTCTCGTCACGCTCGTGACGACGATGGCGGCAGGCGCGTTCCTCCAGGGAATCGATCCATTCGCGACCGACTACATGTTGAACGGCTGGCTTCCCGTGCCCACCCGTTTCAGCCCGGGTGGGCTCATGCAGGGCGGGGCGTTTGCGTTTCCGTTTCTAGGGATCCTGCTGTGTCACGAGTCCGGGCATTACTTCGCAGCCAGGAGGCACCGCATCCCCGTCTCTCCGCCTTTCTTCATTCCGTTTCCGCCCTGGTTCTCCATCGTGGGCACGCTGGGCGCGTTCATCCGCATCAAGGGACCCACCGTGCGACGCTCCGAGCTGCTGGATGTCGCGTCCGCAGGCCCGATCGCGAGCTTCTTGCTCTCGATTCCGGTGCTGATCTGGGGGCTCGCGCTCTCGCACCCGGTGGTCGGACCGGTGAGCGCCGCGACCCCGTTCCTCGTGCCCTTCGGCCAGGAGGGCGTGATCCGCATCGGTGACGGCCCTCTCCTGCACGTTCTCGGGATGCTCTTCTTCCCAGACTCGTTCGGATCGGGACCGATCCTGCTCCACCCGATCGCGTTCGCGGGCTGGCTGGGGTTGTTCGTGACGGCTCTCAACCTGATGCCGCTGGGCCAGCTCGATGGAGGACACATTCTCTATTGCCTCTGGGCCCAACCCGGGCAGGTGCGCGCGGCACGCGTGTTCCTGATCGCGCTCGTCCCGCTCGGGTTCTTCTGGTGGGGATGGTGGTTCTGGGGAGGCGGTGCGGTGCTGGTGAATCGGGGTCGCCTGCAACATCCGCCGGTGCTGCTCCCGAACGTGCCGCTGGATGCGCGGCGACGCCTCGTCGCCTGGCTCGCGATACTCGCCTTTTTTCTCACCTTCGTTCCGATCCCGCTCTCCGTCTAGTTCCAATTTTCCCGTTTGGCCAAACCTTGGGAAACGTGGGAAGCAAAGGACGTCCGGCCCCCCCTCGCAAGGAAAAACTTGACAAACTTGGACCTGGAGGAAACATTAGTTTCCGTCCAAAATAAGCAATTTTAGGCTGGGCGAGAGGAGCCGAATGGCGCGTCACAACAGGGACGGGTCAGGAGCCGACCAGCGCGGCTTCGCCTACGAGGTGAATTACCAGCCAGACTGGCTCCGGCACGTGAAGGTCACCCGTGTGCTCCAGTCCGGCCGGCAGTCCACCAAGACCATGTTCCGGAACCCCGCCGACCGCCAGGAAGCCTCTCCCGGGGACCGCATCCGGACCCGCATCGTGTCGGTCGCCCAGGGGCTGGATTTCGAGGTGGCCGTGACGGACCTCAAGGGGGCCGTGGCGCGGGTTTCGGTGGCGTTCCTGGTGGCGAACGAAAGGGGTGAGAAGGAAGCGGTGGAGTTCACTCTCGAGAACGAGCTGCCGCCGCCGCTTTGAGTTTCTCGGGGCACGGGGTACGGCGGGCGCGCACCCCGACTCGGGGGGCGCTCCGCGTCGCTTCGCTCGCTGCGCTCCAGATGCTGCGCATCTGAGCCCCCTCCTCGGGGCGCACGCCCACCGCACCCCTTCAGCCGTCACCTCCGCTCGATCTCTCCATTGCTGGCCTTGGGGGCCGCCCCCCCTCCCTTACCCTCCCCCCCTCCCTTGGCTGATCTCTTGCAAGGGTTCGGTACGGTTATGTGGGTTTCCCTGCCCTTCGCTTGGTCTATGAGGCCGGTCTATCTTGTTTCTCATGGCACGCATCCACTATGGCGAGGAGGATCCCGGGTTCAAGCTCCAGGACCTGACGACCCCGATCCGGAGCGTGGGGCACGGGGTTCTGGCGGCGGTTCAGTCGGTGGGGAAGGGCAGCTTCCTCGCAGTGCGTGCCGTCCGGACATTGAAGCAGGTGGACATCTGGGCGCCGCGCTTCGTGCCGCTGCTCGTGTCCATCGGCATAGCCTCGATCCCGATCGCGCTCTTCATTCTCATGTTCACGGGCGTCGTCCTCGCGATCCAGGCGTCGTACACGTTCACCGGAACGGTCCCCAAGTATTTCGTCGGCGCGCTCGTCGGTAAGACCGTCATCCTCGAGCTGGGTCCGGTGCTCACGGGTCTGGCTCTCGCCGGCCGCGTGGGCGCGAGCATCGCGTCGGAGCTCGGCAGCATGCGGGTCACCGAGCAGATCGACGCGCTCGAATCGTTGGCCTACGATCCGGTCGCCTACCTCGTGGTCCCTCGCGTGCTCGCGGGGATGATCATGTTCCCGGTCATCACCGTGTTCTCGCTCACGATCGGCGTCGCGGCCGGGTGGCTCACGTCGATGGCGATGCTCGACATGAGCTCGGCGGTGTTCGTGAAGGGGCTCAAGCTCTTCTTCGATCCCTACGACATCCAGTTCGCGCTCATCAAGGCCTGGAGCTTCGGCCTGGTGGTGACCGGGGTGGGGTGCTTCTACGGATTCAACACCACCGGTGGCGCCGAGGGCGTCGGGTACGCGACCACGCGCGCGGTGGTGGTGGGGAGCATGATCATCCTGGTGCTGGACGCATTCTGGGCGGCCACCCTCCTGTGAGCTCCGGTACCCGCGCCTGCGGCGCGTCCTCGCTCCACTCGGCCGTGAGCCCGTGGAACGTCCCGATCGTGCTGGGCCTCGAGTGAGCATCGAGATCAAGAATCTCCACAAGTCGTTCGGTTCGACGAAGATCCTGAACGGCTTCTCGCTCGATGTTAAGGAGGGAGAGACGCTTTCGGTGATCGGTCATTCGGGGGCGGGCAAGTCGGTGACGCTGAAGACGATCATCGGCCTGATGCATCCGGACGAGGGCGAGGTGTGGGTGGACGGCAAGAACGTGTTCCAGCTCCCTCGCGAGGAGTTGTACGAGCTGCGCCGCCAGGTGGGATATGTGTTCCAGTTCGCTGCGCTGTTCGACTCAATGTCGATTCGCGACAACGTGGCCATGGGATTGAGGCGTATCAAGACGATGACCGAGGGGGAGATCCAACACCGCGTGTCCGCCAGCCTCTATCTGGTCGATCTCGTGGGATCCGAGGACCGGCGCCCGTCGGAGCTGTCGGGCGGCATGAAGAAGCGCGCGGGCCTGGCTCGCGCTATCGCGACGCAGCCCAAGTACCTGCTGTACGACGAGCCGACCAGCGGGCTCGATCCGGTCACGACGACGACGATCGACGAGCTGATCAAGCGGATGTCGGACGAGCTCAAGGTCACTGGCATCGTGGTGACCCACGACATGACCAGCGCGTACCGCATCTCCGATCGGATCGCAATGCTGCACGAGGGGTCTATAAAATTCGTCGGGACTCCGGACGAAATCCGGGCCAGTGAGGACCCCGTCGTGAAGGGGTTCGTCGAGGGCCGTCCCGAAATCGCAAACCGGGCACTGGCGTGAGGAAGGCGAGATGACCCAGAGCAAGGAGTTGGCGGTGGGGTCGGTCGTCATCGCCGCCATCGTCGTCGTGGTCGTGGGAACCCTTTGGCTCCAGGGCACAAACTTCGGAGTGGCCACGACCTATATCGACGTGCTCGTTCAGGACGTGGGCCAATTGGTCGAGGGCAACTCGGTCAAGCTGCGCGGTGTGAAGATCGGCAAGGTGGGAAGGGTCGCCGTCGAGCCGGGCGGCAACCGCGTGCGCATCGGCCTCGAGCTGGAAGGGGACTTCAAGATCGAGGATCCCAGGGACTCCGGCGTGATCATCGCGCCCGAATCGTTGTTTGGGGATTGGCAGGCGGAGATCGTCACCCGCTCTCGCTTTCCGAATTTCCAGTACTACGACGCGCAGCCCGGCGAGCAGCACGGGGACACGCTCGTTCTCGGCGGCTACGCGATCCCAGACATCTCGCGCCTGACGGCCGCGGCGGACGAGATCTCGCAGAACCTGGCCACGCTGACCGATCGGTTCGACCGGGCGTTCAGCGAAGAGACCGCGGACCAACTGCGGGGCGCGATCGAGAACATCGGGGCCGTGAGCACCGAGATCCGCGAGCTGATCACCCAGCAGGCCTCGACCTTCCAGGACGTCAGCGCGGACGTCGCGCGCGCCGCTACGGAGATCAGCGCGGCGTCCACCCAGGCTCGCGTCACCCTGCAGGAAGTAGATGCGCTGCTCAACCGTGGCGAGGTGGACTCGATCCTGGTCAACGTGCGCAACGCCTCTGCGGCGATCGACCAGATCGCTGCCCGTGTGAACTCCTCCACCGCCGGCCTGCCGCAGACGATCGCGAAGGCGGACTCGGCGTTCGGGAGCGTGCAGCGGCTGACCAATCGGATCGAGGCGGGGCAGGGGTCGCTCGGACGCCTGCTCGTGGACTCGACCCTGGCCATCCGCGCGGAAAACGCGATGTCGCAGTTCGACTCGCTGCTGGCGGACATGAAGGCGAACCCGAGGCGTTACGTGCGCCTCTCGATCTTCTGACCTTGGCACGCGAGCCTCGGATCGCCGCCGGCCGCTGGTCCGGCCCGGTTCTGTTCCCGGGGACGGCCGCTTGAGCGCGCGCCGCGCGGTTCAGGAGGAGAAGAGCGCCGGGGGCGTCGTGGTCCGTGTGCAGGACGGGATCCACTACGTTCTCCTGATTCGCGATCCGTACCAGAACTGGGGACTGCCGAAGGGGCACCTAGCTGCCCGTGGTAAAACCAGGCGCTGTGATGGCTGCGGCGGTGAGTGGGAAATTGTAAATTGACGCATGGCCATGGGAATGCGCAGG